>CAXSER010000187.1:0-6102 GCA_964236315.1 uncultured Acetobacteraceae bacterium
GCCGGTGCGCACGGTCGGCAGCTACTGGCCGTACGCCACCACGCTGTTCGACTACATCCACCGCGCCATGCCGCTCGGCGCCGCGCAGACGCTGACCCCGGACCAGGTCTATGCCGTGAGCGCGTACGTGCTGAGCCTGAACGGCATCGTGCCCGCGGACGCGACGCTGGACGCGCGCAGCCTCGCCGCGATCACGATGCCGAACCGCAACGGCTTCGTCCGCACCCCGGATCAGCCGGATGTACCTTAAGCGACGCCGCGACCTGTCGAGGCGCGGCAACGTGTCGTCCGCAGCAATGCCGTGGCGCCGGCGGAGGCCCTGTCCGTCGGAGGCTATGAGGCGGGGGGAGGGGGCGCCCCCGATTGGCCCGGCCTGACAAGTGCCGCGACGTGCATGGCCAGCGACTCGCACTGCCGGCGGATGTCCGGCACCGCCGTGATCTCCCAGAACGCCCCCCGGGTGACCGGCCCGGCCGCGAACAGCCGGCGCGAGATGGCGCCGTCGCGGCCCAGCGTCGCGCAGCTGCCGGTGACGTCGAGGCCGAGCCGCAGCGGGTCCGGCCGCACCAGCCCGTCGCGCAGCAGCGAGCGCAGCAGCGGGTGGCGGACCCGCTCGTAGTCCGCGCCAGGCCCGGCGCAGTTGATCACGCGCGCCGCCCGCACCTGCTGCGGCCGGCCATCGCCGCGGGCCAGGTAGGTCGCCTGCGCGCCGCCCTCGTCGAGCTCCACGAGTTCGCGCAGCCAGCCGGCGTGCACGACGAGCTGCCCGCCGGCGCGCGCCTCGTCCACGCGCCCGGCGACGGCCGGGGCCATGCGGTGGCGGTGGACGTCCCACCAGCGGCGCAGGTGGCGCAGGAAGCGGAGCCGGTCCTGGGGGGACAGTGCCTGCCAGAGATCCACCGTGAAGGGGCGCAGCCCGTCGATCACCCCGTGCCAGACCTGCGGCCCCGCGCGCCTGGCCGCCAGCCGGACGGCGCGCAGCAGCGGCACGAGCCGCGTGGGCAGCGCGGGCGGCTCCACCGCCGCACCGGGGGGCGACGCGTGGCGCTGCGGCAGCAGGCCGCGGCGCGACAGCGCGTGGATCGTGCCCCGGTGCCCGCGATCCAGCAGCGAGACCACCATGTCGACCATCGTCAGCCCGGTGCCGATCAGCAGCACCGGCGCATCCGGATCGAGCCCATCCAGGGCGCCCGGCGCCCAGGGGTCGGGGCGGTACAGCGCGCCGTCGTAGAAGCCCGGCTCGGCGAGGGGCGGCGGCTCCGGCGCGAGATTGCCCACGGCCAGCACGACGATCGCGGCGCGGACGCTGCGGTCGCGGTCCAGGGTCAGCTCAAGCGAATCCGCGCCGGCCGTCAGCGCGCTCGCCTCGCCGCGCACCAGGGTCAGCCGGTTGCCGAGCCCGGGCCGGCGCAGCTCGCGCTTGAGCAGGTCGCGCACGTAGGCGCCGTACGAGCGTCGCGACACGAAGCATCCCGGGGTCGAGGGGCCGGTGCCGTGGCTGCCGGGCGACTGGGCGCGAAGCCACTCCAGGAAGTCGAGCGGGCGGTCGTGGAACGCGCTCATCCGGCCGGCCGGCACGTTCAGCAGGTGGCTGGCGTTGCCCCTGGAGTAGGCCTGCCCGCCGCCGAAGCGCGCGCTGCGCTCGATCAGGACGACCCGGGTCGGCGGGGGACAGTGGCGCAGCAGGTGCAGGGCAAGCAGGGTGCCGGTGAAGCCGGCGCCGACGATCGCGACGGTGGGCGCGACGATGGGATCGGTCATGGCTGTCTCCGTGCAGGGGGCGTCGTCAGGCGCGACGATGCTGCCGGCGACGATCCGGCGCCACCGCCCTGGCGCAGAGCCGAGACTCCAGGCTGGCAGGCAAGCAAGGCTGGGCTCCGCCCAGACCCGCCAGAGGCTGGGCCTCTGGACTGCCTTCCTTAGGAGAAGGCGATCCAAGGGCCCAGCCCTTGGCGGAGTTTGAGGCAGAGCCTCAACCTTGCCTTCTCCCCCGAACACGCCGCAGGCCGACGGCCCGTGCCTACCCCGCGCCCGGCCGATGGTCCAGGATCGCCCGATGCTCCCCCATCATGGCCGCTACGACGACCACCCCTGGCCCGATCGCCCCGCCTACCGGTGGCCCGACGGCAGTACCCTCGCCGTCTACCTGGCCGTGAACCTGGAGCATTTCGCGTTCGGCCAGGGCCTCGGCGCCAGGCTGGTGCCGGGGGACGCAGAACCCGACGTGCTGAACTACGCCTGGCGCGACTACGGCAACCGGGTGGGCGGCTGGCGTCTGCTGGCGCTGCTGGACTCGCTGGCGCTGCCCTGCACGGTGCTGCTGAACAGTGCCCTGTACGACCATGCCCCCGCCCTGATCGCGGCGCACCGGGCGCGCGGCGACGAGTTCGCCGGGCACGGCCGCACCAACAGCGAGCGGCAGGGCGGCATGACGCGGCAGGAGGAGGCCCGCCTGATCGCGGACGGCACGGCCGCCATCGCCCGCCACGAGGGCGCGGCGCCGTCCGGCTGGCTGTCGCCCTGGATCAGCGAGAGCCATGCCACGCCCGACCTGCTGGCAGAGGCCGGCTACGGCTACACGCTGAACTGGTGCGCGGACGACCAGCCGATCTTCCTGCGGACGACGCACGGCGGCCTGCTCGCCGTACCCTACCCGCAGGAGGTGAACGACATCCCCGCGATCGCCGTGCGCAGGGACGGGGCCGACCGGTTCGCGGACATGATCGTCGACGACTTCGACGAGCGCCTGGCGCAGTGCGAGGACGGACGCCCCCAGGTGATGGGCATCGCCCTGCACCCCTACATCGTGGGCCAGCCGTACCGACTGCGGGCGCTGCGCCGGGCGCTGCAGCACATCACGGCCCACCGCGAACGGGTGTGGATCACGACGGCCGGCTCGATCAACGCCCATGCCCGCGGCCTGCCGCCGGGCACCGTCCCGGGCGATCCGACAGGCCGGTGAGCATCGCCCCCCGAACCGCCGACGACGACCCGGGGACCTGACCTAGCGCGCCGCCGCCACCAGCTCGCGCAGCTGGGCGGCCGCCGGCGCACCCTTGAGCGCCTCGCGCCACAGCGACTCCGCCACCCGCTGGTGCGCCGTGATCGCCTCGTCCGCCGCGGTGACCATGGCCACGCCGCCCTGCGAGCCGGGGATGCCGTCCGGCCGGAACGGGTTCATCGCCAGCACCGCCCGGTCGCGCGAGCGCATGATCTCGAACGAGCTGGACAGCTCGGTGTGCGGCAGCAGCCCGAACTGCAGCCCCATCGGCTCGGCCTCGATGGTGTCGGCGATGTGCTCCACCTCGATCGCGGCCACCTCGCGGCAGCGCGCGCGCAGCGCATCCGACGCCCCCGCCCCCGCGCCGATGCCCTGCGCCAGCAGGCGCTGCACCGCGCCGGCGGGAATCATCGCGATGATCCCGGGCCTGCGCGCCTGGTACATCCGCTTCCGGCTCGACATGATCCCCAGCACCTGCTCGGCCAGCGTGTGCATGGTCGAGCGGTCCTCGCCCGCCGCCTCGGCCGCCTCCTCGTACAGCGCCGCAAGCGTCGCGTCGTAGGCGTCCGACGTGATCAGGTAGGAGAGCGGCCCAGACACCTGCAGGATCTGGTCCGCGGTCTCCTCGATCTGGCGCCCGCGCTCCAGGAACCCCACCGGGCGGCTGTAGTACTCGACGCCGATGCCGAGCAGCGACAGCGGCGATATCTTGAGCAGCTCGGCCAGGCGCTTGACCGTGTCGAGCTTGATCACCTCGCCCTTCTCGTACCGGTACAGCGCGGCGCGCGACACCCCGAGGCGCGCCGCGATCTCCTCCGCACGCAATCCGGATTCGAGGCGATAGGCCCTAAGCTGCTGTCCGATTTCAGTAAACCGCATATGATCCGTTCCGTGTCGTGGCGCAGGGCGAGCCGATGAAAACGGCGTAGCACAATGCTGCGCTGCCGCGAAGGTTATTGAGACTTGCACGACAGCTTACCGCAGCCTCGCATGCTGATATCAAGATTGTTTTATGGACGGGCGTTGCGCAGGCCCCCCGGCACTCTGCATCCGATACCGCAGTGCTGCGCACGCAACGGTTGCGCCGGCAGACATGCCGCAGCGGAACCCCGGCCCGCCGCGCCGCCGGCCGACACCGGCGCGGGTTGACGTGGCCACTCCCCTGGATGCTGATCCCGCTGCCCGCTGCCACACCCGCCAGCACGCCCGACACCGCGACCCAGGAGACACCATGACCACGGAACGGGTGCTGCTGGCACTGCTGCTTGCCGCCGTGGCCCTGGGCTGCCTCCTGGTGCTCTACCCGTTCCTGGCGTCCGTGCTCTGGGCCGCGATCCTGGTGTTCACCACCTGGCCGGTGTTCCAGTGGATGCGCGCCCGCCTGCGCATGGGCCCGATGCTCGCGGCCGTCGCGATGACCCTGCTCACCGCGCTCGTGGTGCTGCTGCCCCTCGCCCTGCTGGCCTCGGACGGCGCCGCCGACGTCGACGCCCTGAGCGCCTCGGTCGAGGACCTGCTCGCCGCAGGGTTGCCGCCCGCCCCCGACTGGCTCGCCGACCTGCCCAGCGTCGGCCCCTCGCTCGAGCGGCTGTGGAACGGCTGGGCCGCCGACCTCGGCGCCATGGCCAGCTTCTTCCGGCCGTACTTCGGCCTGATCGCGGAGAACGGACTCGCCGTGCTGCTCGGCATCGCCAACGGCATCGTCCGCTTCACCCTGGCGCTGTTCATCGCCTTCTTCTTCTGGGTGTCCGGCGCGGCGCTCGGCCAGCACCTGCGCGCCATCCTGCACCGCATCGCCGGCCCGCGCGCCGACACCCTGATCCGCGTCACCGGCAGCGTGGTGCGCGGCACCGTCTACGGCATCCTCGGCACCGCCATCGTCCAGGGCATCCTCACCGCGACCGGCCTGTGGCTCGTGGGCGTGCCCAGGCCGGTGCTGTTGGGCGCGCTGGCCTCGATCTTCTCCGTGCTGCCGATCGGCGCCCCCCTGGTCTGGCTGCCTGCCGTCGCCTGGCTGATGATCGACGGCCAGACCGGGCGCGGCATCTTCCTGCTGGTCTACGGCATCGTGGCGGTCTCCGGCGCCGACCACACCATCCGCCCCTACTTCATCGCACGCGGCGCCCACCTGCCGTTCCTGCTCACCGTGATGGGCGTGCTCGGCGGCGTGCTGCAGTTCGGCCTGCTCGGCATCTTCCTCGGGCCCACGCTGCTGGGAACCGGCTTCAGCCTGGTCATGGAGTTCAGCCGCTCCGAGGACAGGCCGCTGCCCTCGGCATGGCGCTGAGGCGGACGGAAGAAGGGGGCCCGGGGCCGTTCCTTCCAGGCATGGCCCCGGGCCGGACCGGAGACCTGCCCGCGGCAGGCCGGACTCGAAGGGACGGGTTTCCGGAGGCCTCGGGCCCCTGGCGGGTTCGGTCCGGGGCCGACCTCGGCCTCCTGTCCTCAACACGTTCCTGCCACCGGGCGCGCCGGCCTTGCGCCGCGCTTCGCCGTGATGCAACTGCAGGAGGACTCGGCCGCAGCGGCGCCGACTGGCCGGACAGGACGCGGGTGATGCCCTGAGCGGCAAGCTGAAATCCGGCCCGCCTCGGGCCCAGCC
The DNA here is from genome assembly GCA_964236315.1 of uncultured Acetobacteraceae bacterium. Classification (GTDB taxonomy): domain Bacteria; phylum Pseudomonadota; class Alphaproteobacteria; order Acetobacterales; family Acetobacteraceae; genus CAXSEF01. The sequence goes on from CAXSER010000187.1 coordinate 5,604, forward strand.
GCCCAGGATCGCGGTGCCGGTCGCGGCGCTGCCACGCGCCACGGTCCTGTCGCGTGCCGCCGGCCTGGCGCGCGCCGGCGCACGCCTGCCCACCAGCCGCACCCGCCGCAGCCGCATCCTGCGCCGCACGCTCGCGGCCTCGGCGCTCGTCCACCTGCTGCTGGTGGCGCTGTTCGTGCTGATGCCCCGCACGCCCGCGCCGGACGAGCCGGGCATCGCCATGGAGTTCGAGCGGCCCAGGCCGAAGGGTGCGGCCTCCGACGCCCCGAGACCCCACGCCGGCCAGGGCGCCGAGGCCCCGACCCCGTCGCGCGTCCAGAGCGATGCACCCGGCAGCCCGTCCCCCGCGCCGCCTGCCCCGTCGCCTCCTGCCGCCCAGCCGTCGCCGCTGGCGCCTGCGCCCTCGACCCCCGACACCCCGCCCAGCCCCACGCCGCCGGACCCCCCGCGCCCGGCGGGGCCCCCCCTGCCGCCGCCCCCCGGCCCCCCCCCGCCCGCC
>CAXSER010000188.1:0-6057 GCA_964236315.1 uncultured Acetobacteraceae bacterium
GCATCTGGCCGGTGTCGGGGTCCTTGAAGTCCTGGTCCTCGATCCAGGCGTCGGCGTAGTCGAGGTAGCGGTCGAACAGGTTCTGGCCGTAGTCGCCGTAGCTCTCCAGGTAGGCCTTCTGGATCTCGTTGCCGATGAACTCGGCGTAGCGGGACGCCAGCTCGGACTTGATGGTGGCGAGGTAGGCGGCCTCGGTGTCGGCGGGGAACTGCTCGCGGCGGATCGCCTGCTCCAGCACGTACATCAGGTGCACGGGGTCGGCGGCGACCTCGTTGGAGCTGTGGTTGAAGGTGGCGCTCAGCACCTTGTAGGCGAAGCGGGTGGAGATGCCGTCCATGCCCTCGTCGACGCCCGCGGTGTCGCGGTACTCCTGCATGGTGCGGACCTTGGGGTCGGTCTCGCGGATGTTCTCGCCGTCGTAGACGCGCATCTTGGCGAAGGGGCGCGAGTTGGCGTGCGGCTTGAGGCGCGAGAGCACGGCGAAGCGGGCCAGCATCTCCAGCGTGTGCGGGGCGCACGGCGCCTCGGCCAGCGCGGAGCCGCTGATCAGCTTCTCGTAGATGCGGCTCTCCTCGGTCACGCGCAGGCAGTACGGCACCTTCACGACGGAGACGCGGTCGAGGAAGGCCTCGTTGGTGCGGTTGTTGCGGAAGGACTGCCACTCCGCCTCGTTGGAGTGGGCGAGCAGGATGCCCTGGAACGGGATGGCGCCGATGTTCTCGGTGCCGAGATAGTTGCCCTCCTGCGTCGCGGTGAGCAGGGGGTGGAGCATCTTGATCGGCGCCTTGAACATCTCGACGAACTCGAGGATGCCCTGGTTGGCGCGGTTCAGGCCGCCGGAGAAGCCGTAGGCGTCCGGGTCGTCCTGGCTGAACATCTCCAGCTTGCGGATGTCGACCTTGCCGACGAGGGCGGAGATGTCCTGGTTGTTGTCGTCGCCGGGCTCGGTCTTGGCGACCGCGATCTGGCGGCGGCGCGAGGGGTAGAGCTTGACCACGGTGAAGCGCTCGAGGTCGCCGCCCCACTCCTCCAGGCGCTTGAGCGCCCAGGGCGACGCGATGCCGGTGAGCACGCGGCGCGGGATGCCGTACTTCTCCAGCAGCACGTCGGCCATGGTGTCGGGGTCGAACAGGCCGAGCGGGCTCTCGAACACCGGGCTCAGCGTGTTGCCCGCCTTGAGCACGTGGATCGGCTCGTGCTCCATCAGCGCCTTCAGGCGCTCGCCGAGCGAGGACTTGCCGCCGCCGACCGGGCCGAGCAGGTAGAGCACCTGCTTGCGCTCCTCCAGGCCCTGCGCGGCGTGGCGGAAGAAGCCGACGATGCGCTCGATCGTCTCCTCCATGCCGTGGAACTCGGCAAATGCCGGGTACATGCGCACGGTACGGTTGAGGAAGAGGCGGCCGAGTCGCGGATCGCGCGAGGTGTCGACCAGCTCCGCCTCGCCGATGGCGCGCAGCATGCGTTCCGCGGGGCTCGCGTAGGCGGAGGGGTCTTCGCGGCAGGCGTCGAGGTAGTCGGAGAGGCTCATCTCCACCTCGCGGCGACCGTCGCGCAGGGCGGCGTGGAGGGAGAACACTGTGTCTGTCTGAGGCATCACGAAACTCCCAAGGGAGGCCGGGCCACGGAGCACGCCGCTTCTGGCGCAGGGGCCGGGCCGGCCACCAGCAGATCCACGCGAGCATATTGGCAGTTGGGCGGTCTTCGCCCCCAGGCAAGCAGCCCGTCCCCGTGGGCCTCGGCCGAGGCTAGCGCGGGGCGGATGGGGAACGCACGCGCAGAGTTGGTGCAAGCGGCGTGCCTCGGGCGGGCGTGGCGGGATAGACGCAGCAAGGCCGGGCTCCGCCCGGACCCGCCCCTGCTTCAAGGCGGGGGCGAGCCGCCCCTGGACCGCCATGACTTCGGGCCGGCGGCACGACATGCGGGGGCGTGCCGCCGGCCTGAAGAGACGGGTTTCCAAAGGCCCCTGGCCTTTGGCGGGTCTGGGCAGAGCCCGGCCTTGCTTGCCTTCCCTGCCCGCCCCCGCCAATCAACGGGCTCACTGTCCGGGCCGGTCGATGTCTCAGGTGCAAGACTCTCCCCCGCTGACGCGGGCGCTGCTGCTGGTGCTGTCGGCCTCGGCGGGGCTGTCTGTGGCCAACATCTACTACAACCAGCCGATGGTCGGGCTGATGGGCGCGGAGCTGGGGCGGCTGGCGAGCCAGGTGCCGACGGCGACGCAGCTCGGCTACGCGCTGGGCCTGGTGCTGCTGGTGCCGCTGGGCGACTGCACGGAGCGGCGGCGGCTGATCCTGCTGCAGACCGCGGCGCTGGTGGCAGCCCTGGTGGCGGCGGCGAGCCTGCACGGGGCGGTGGCGATCCTGGCGGCGTCGGCGGCGATCGGGGTGGCGGGGACCATCGCCCAGCAGATCCTGCCGCTGGCGGCCGAGCTGTCGCCGCCCGAGTCGCGCGGGCGCACCGTGGGCACGGTGATGAGCGGGCTGCTGTGCGGCATCCTGCTGGCGCGCACGCTCAGCGGGGTGGTGGCCGAGCATCTCGGCTGGCGGGCGATGTTCTGGGTGGGGGCGGCGATCGCGCTCGCGATGGGGGTGATGCTGCGGCTCGCCCTGCCCAGGGTGGCGCCGACGCAGAGCGTGCCCTACGGGCGGCTGCTGGGCTCGCTGGCGGGGCTGGTGCGGGCGCACCCGGCGCTGCGTCGCTCGGCGCTGGTGCAGGCGGGGCTGTTCGGCGGGTTCTCGGCGTTCTGGTCGACGCTCGCGCTGCTGCTGCAGACGCCGCGCTTCGGGCTGGGCAGCGAGGCGGCGGGGCTGTTCGGCGTGGTCGGGCTGGCGGGGGTGGCGTGCGCGCCGCTGGCCGGGCGGCTGTCGGACCGGCACGGGCCTGCGGGGGTGGTCAGGCTCGGCGTGGGGCTGGTGCTGGCGGCGTTCGCGATCCTGGCGGCGTTCCCCACGCTCGCGGGGCTGACGGTGGGGGTGATCGTGCTCGACGCGGGGGTGCAGCTGTCGATGATCGCCAACCAGACGGTGGTGCTCGGGCTCGACCCGGCGACGCGGGGGCGGATGAACACGGTGTTCGTCGCCAGCCTGTTCGGCGGCGGCGCGTTCGGCTCGGCGGTGGGCGGGCTGGCGTGGCACGCCTACGGGTGGACGGCGGTGGCGGGGCTCGGCTTCGCGATGGCGCTGGCGAGCCTGGCGGTGCAGCTTGCGATCCGGGTGCCGGCACGGGCGCTGCCGTCGTCGCCGGACCGGCCGGCCCCGGTGGGCGACGGCGCCGCGGACCTCGACGTGGCGCATGGTCCGCGCGGCGGGCCGGCTGCGAACCCAGGGCCGGGAGAGAGTGCATGAGCGCCAAGGACAGCAAGCCGGTCGCCCTGCTGGCGTTCGGGGCGCTGGGCGTGGTGTTCGGCGACATCGGCACCAGCCCGCTGTACGCGGTGCGCCAGGTGTTCCACGACACGCCGGGCTTCGCGCACGACCCGGGGGCGATCCTGGGCGTGCTGTCGCTGGTGCTGTGGTCGATCCTGCTCGTGGTGTGCGTGAAGTACGTGGGCTTCGTGATGCGCGCCGACCATGACGGCGAGGGCGGCACGCTGGCGATGCTCGGGCTGATCCACGCGCGGGTGGACCCGTCGCAGGACGGGACGCGCGACGAGATCGCGCCCGACGCCGGCGAGGCGGGCGGCGGGCGGGAGGAACCCGGCAAGGGGGGCGCGGACGGCACGGGGCGGGGCAGCAAGGCGCCGCCGCGGCGTCGCGACCGGCCGGACGGGCTGACGCTGCTGGCGCTGTTCGCCTCGGCGCTGCTGTTCGGCGACGGCATGGTCACGCCGGCGATCTCCGTGCTGTCGGCGGTCGAGGGGCTGAAGACCGCGACGCCGGTGTTCGAGCCGGTGGTGCTGCCGCTGTCGGTCGCGATCCTGGTGGCGCTGTTCGCGGTGCAGAGCGGGGGCACGGAGCGGGTGGCGAAGCTGTTCGGGCCGGTGATGCTGGCCTGGTTCGCCACCATCGGCTTGGTCGGGCTGGTGGCGACGCTGCACCATCCGGCGGTGCTGTCGGCGGCCAACCCTGTGCACGGGCTGCGCTTCCTGGCGGGGCACGGCTGGACGGGGTTCGCGACGCTGGGCGCGGTGGTGCTGGCGTTCTCGGGGGTGGAGGCGCTGTTCGCCGACCTCGGGCACTACGGGCGACGGCCGATCACCCTGGCCTGGTACGGCGTGGTGCTGCCGGGGCTGGTGCTGAACTACCTGGGCCAGGGCGGGCACATCCTTGACGATCCGGGTGCAGCCGCCGAGCCGTTCTTCTCGCTGGTGCCGCGCTGGGCGATCTACCCGATGGTGGCGCTGTCGACGCTGGCGGCGATCATCGCCAGCCAGGCGCTGATCTCGGGCGCGTTCTCGCTGACGCAGCAGGCGGTCAACATGGGGTATGCGCCGCGCTACGCGATCCGCCACACCTCGGCCGACACCGAGGGGCAGGTGTACATGCCCGTGGTCAACGGGGTGCTGGCGATCGGGTGCGTCGCGATCGTGCTGGGGTTCCGCACCTCGGACGCGCTGGGCGCCGCGTACGGGCTGGCGGTGATCGGGACGATGACGATCACCTCCGTCGTCTACTACGTGGTGGTGCGCCGGGTGTGGGGCTGGGGGCGCGGCCGGGCGGGCGCGCTGGTCGGCGCGTTCCTGTGCGTGGAGGCGGCGTTCCTGGTGGCCAACCTGGCCAAGCTGCTGTCCGGGGCGTGGCTGCCGCTGGCGATCGCGTTCGTGGTGTTCGGCGTGGTCGCGGTGTGGACCGACGGGCGGGCGCGCTACCGTCGCTCGATCGCGCGGTGGGAGATGCCGGTGGCGCGGTTCCGCGCGCTGATGGAGGACTGGACGGCGCGCGAGGGGGAGACGGCGGTGTTCCTCACCGGCGACCTCGACCAGGTGCCGCTGGTCGGGCAGCACCCGTGGCTGCTGGCGCACGTGCGTTCCAAGCGGGTGATGCTGCTCAAGGTGGAGACCAGCGACGTGCCGTTCGTGACCGGCGAGCGGCTCGGGATCGAGTCGCTGGGCGACGGGTTCTTCCGGGGGACGGCGCGGTTCGGCTTCATGGAGAACCCGGACGTGGGGCATCTGCTGAAGGACGCGGTGCCGTTCGAGTGGGACGGCGCGGTGTTCTACCTCGGGCAGCCGATCGCGGCGGAGCACGGGCGGTGGCTGGACCGGCTGCGCTGCCGGCTGTTCCTGTTCCTCGGGCGCACCGGGCTGACGCCGATCGAGTTCTTCCACATCCCGCCGGCGCAGACGGTGTCGGTGGCGCTGGAGGTGGAGCTGTAGGCAGCGAAGGAAGGCCGGGCTCTGCCCGGACCCGCCAAAGGCCAGGGGCCTTTGGAAACCCGTCTGTTGAGTAAGGGATTCCAGGGGCGAGCCTTTGGCGGGGTTCGAGGCAGAGCCTCGACCTTGCTTTCTACTGCGCGGTGGCCGCCGGGGTCTGCGACAGCACGGCGTGCTCCTGCTGGTGCAGGGCGGCGAGCTGGGCGTGGACGGTGGCGGCCTGGGCCAGCTGGTCCGGGGTCAGCAGGGCGCGGACCTGCATCGCGGTGGCGAGCTTCGCCTGGTCGAGCTGGTTCTGCAGGGTCTGTGCCTGCTGCTGCAGGGCGACGAGCTGGGGGGTGCTGATCGCGGCGGTGCTGGCGAGGTCGCTGCCGATCTGCTCGCGCAGGGTCCGGAGCTGCTGCATCTGCGGCTTCAGCTGCTGCCAGCTGGCGTGCATGATGTCGTGCATCCTGGTCTGCTGCGCGTCGGTGAGCGTGACGCCCTGCAGGAAGCCGAGGTAGCCGTGACCCATCCCGCCGTGCGGGCCTCCGTGCATGCCCTGCGCCTGGACGGCCCCGGCCGCGAGCAGCCCCGCGACGACGCCGGCCCGCATGATGGTCTTCAGCATGGCAACGCTCCTTCCCGTGTGCCGCCTTGCGTGGCGGGCAGGAGCGCATTGGGGGGGAGGAAGATGTCAGGACGTGTGCACGTGTTGAAACGAAGTGTAAGAGTCGGGCCGTGCGCCGGCGGGGTGGCCGTCCTCCCGG
>CAXSER010000189.1:0-6043 GCA_964236315.1 uncultured Acetobacteraceae bacterium
CGCTACCCGAACGGCGAGGAGCGCTGCATCGCGTGCAAGCTGTGCGAGGCGGTCTGCCCCGCGCTGGCCATCACCATCGAGGCCGAGCCGCGCGAGGACGGCAGCCGACGCACCACACGCTACGACATTGACATGACCAAGTGCATCTACTGCGGGTTGTGCGAGGAGGCGTGCCCGGTGGACGCGATCGTCGAGGGGCCGAACCTGGAGTTCGCCACCGAGACGCGCGAGGAGCTGATGTACGACAAGGGCAAGCTGCTCGCCAACGGGGACCGCTGGGAGGTCGAGCTGGCCCGCCGGCTCGAGCTCGATGCGCCGTACCGCTGAGATGATCGCGGCATCTTTGCAGGAAGCAAGGAAGGTTGAGGCTCTGCCTCAAACTCCGCCAGAGGCTCGCCTTTGGAATCCACTACCTAAGAGAAGCCGGTCCAGGGGCGGCTCGCCCCTGGCGGGTCCGGGCAGCGCCCGGCCTTGCCTGCGTCCGGGCCGACACGCAGGAGCGCGCCGTTGATCGCCACCCTGTTCTGGTACGTGTTCGCCGCCATCCTGCTGGGCTCGGCGGCGGGCGTGGTGACGTCGCGCAATCCCGTGCACTCCGTGCTGTTCCTGATCCTGGCGTTCTTCAACGCGGCGGGGCTGTTCCTGCTGGCCGGCGCCGAGTTCCTCGCGTTCATCCTGGTGATCGTCTACGTCGGCGCGGTCGCGGTGCTGTTCCTGTTCGTCGTGATGATGCTCGACGTGAACTTCTCCGAGCTGCGCGAGGGGTTCCAGCGATACGCGCCGGTGGGCGCGGCGGTGGGGCTGGTGCTGTTCGTCGAGCTGGCGGTGTTCCTGACGGGGTGGCGGGTGTCGCCGGCCAACGCGGTGCTGCGGCTGTCGGCGACGCCGGCCGGCGTGTCGAACACGGCGGCGATCGGGCGGGTGCTGTACACGGACTACGCGCTGCTGTTCCAGATCTCCGGGCTGATCCTGCTGGTGGCGATGATGGGGGCGATCGTGCTGACGCTGCGCGAGCGCACGGCGTCGCGCCACCAGGACATCGCGCGCCAGCAGGCGCGCGACCCGGCCTTGAGCCTGTCGATGGTGCGGGTGCCGCTGCGGCAGGGCGTGGGGCAGGGCATCCTGCGGCCGCAGCCGGAGCCGGCGCTGCTGCCGGCGGGCGGTGATGCGCACGGGCAGGCGCCGACGCCGGCGGGCGTGGCGGCGGACCATGAAGCGCACGGGGGGCACACGTAGATGGCGGTCACGCTCGGGCACTACCTGGCGGTGGGCGCGATCCTGCTGGTGCTGGGGATCTTCGGCATCTTCCTGAACCGCAAGAACGTCATCGTCATCCTGATGTCGATCGAGCTGATCCTGCTCGCCGTGAACCTCAACCTGGTGGCGTTCTCCGCGGCCCTGGGCGACCTCGCGGGGCAGATCCTGGCGATGTTCGTGCTCACCGTGGCGGCGGCGGAGGCGGCGATCGGCCTTGCGATCGTCGTGGTGTACTTCCGCAACCGCGGCTCGATCCAGGTCGAGGACGTGAACCTGATGAAGGGCTGAGGATGCTGTATGCGACCGCCGTCTTCGCTCCCCTGCTCGGCTCGCTGATCGCGGGCCTGCTCGGGCGGGCCATCGGCGACAGGGCGGCCCAGGCGGTGACGATCCTGCTGATGGCGGTCGCCGCGGTGTGCGGCACGCTGAACTGGGTGGACTACGTGTGGCACGGCGGCGTGCCGGGCGCGCTGTCGATCGCGACGTGGATGGACGTCGGCACCTTCCAGGTCGGCTGGGACCTGCACCGCGACACCATGTCGGTCTCCATGGTCGCGATGGTCACGGCGGTCGCCACCCTCGTCCACGTCTACAGCGTCGGCTACATGGGGCACGAGCACCAGCCGACCTACCGGTTCTTCTCCTACCTCAGCCTGTTCAGCTTCGCGATGCTGGCGCTGGTCAGCGCGGACAACCTGCTGCAGCTGTTCTTCGGCTGGGAGGGGGTGGGGCTCGCGAGCTACCTGCTGATCGGCTACTGGTACGACAGGCCGTCGGCCAATGCCGCGGCGATCAAGGCGATGGTGGTCAACCGGGTGGGCGACCTGAGCTTCGCGGTGGGCATCGCGCTGGTGTTCCTGCTGTTCGGCGCGATCGACTTCCCGACGATCTTCGCCCACGTGCAGGACCACGTCGCCGACACCTACCGGGTGTTCGGGACGCAGTGGCGGGCGTTCGAGGTGATCGGCGTGCTGCTGTTCATCGGCGCCATGGGCAAGTCGGCGCAGATCTTCCTGCACACCTGGCTGCCGGACGCGATGGAGGGGCCGACGCCGGTCTCGGCGCTGATCCACGCGGCGACCATGGTGACGGCGGGCGTGTTCCTGGTCAGCCGGATGTCGCCGATCCTGGAGTTCGCGCCGGGGGCGCTCGAGATGGTCACGGTGATCGGGGGGACGACCTGCTTCTTCGCGGCGACCGTCGCCCTGGTGCAGCCCGACATCAAGCGGGTGATCGCGTATTCGACGTGCTCGCAACTCGGATACATGTTCCTCGCGGCCGGCGTGGGCGCGTTCCAGGCGTCGATGTTCCACCTCTTCACCCACGCGTTCTTCAAGGCGCTGCTGTTCCTGTGCGCGGGCTCGGTGATCCACGCGATGCACGACGAGCAGGACATGTTCCGCATGGGCGGGCTGTGGCGGAAGATCCCGATCACCTACGTCTGCATGTGGGCGGGCAGCCTGGCGCTGGGCGGCATCTACCCGTTCGCGGGATACTGGTCCAAGGACGCGATCCTGGAGAGCGCCTGGGCGGCGCACACCGGGGTCGGGCTGTACGCCTTCGCGCTGGGCACGATCGCGGCGTTCCTCACGGCGTTCTACTCGTGGCGGCTGCTGATCCTGACGTTCCACGGGCGGGCGCACGACCCGGACAAGCTGGCGCACGCGCACGAGAGCCCGGTGACGATGTGGGGGCCGCTGGTGCTGCTGTCGGTGGGGGCACTGCTGGCGGGCGTGCTGCTCAAGTCGCTGTTCATCGGCGAGGACCAGGGGTGGTTCTGGCGCGGCGCCATCTTCTCGGGGCCGGACAACCACGTGCTGCTGTCGGCCGAGCACGTGCCGGCGCTGATCGCCCTGCTGCCCACGGTGATGGGGCTGGGGGGCATCGCGCTGGCGTACTTCCTGTACATGGCGCGCCCGGCGCTGCCGGGGGTGCTGGCGGTGCGGTTCCGGCCGATCTACCTGTTCCTGCTCAACAAGTGGTATTTCGACGAGCTGTACGACGCGATCCTCGTGCGGCCGGCGAAGTGGCTGGCGCGCGAGTTCTGGCACGTCGGCGACGAGCGGATCATCGACGGGCTGCCCAACGGCATCGCGCTGCTGACCACGGACGGGTCGCGCCAGGTGGTGCGGATCCAGACCGGGTCGATCGCGGTCTACGCCTTCACCATGCTGATCGGCCTCGTCGGCCTGGTCAGCATCTTCCTCCTGTTCCGGTGACACCATGAACGCCGCCGGCTTCCCGATCCTGAGCCTCGTCACCTTCCTGCCGCTGGTGGGCTGCGCGTTCATCATGTCCGTGCGCGGCACCGAGGCGGTCGTGGCGTCCAACTCGCGCTGGGCGGCGCTGTGGACCAGCCTCGTGGTGTTCGTGGTCAGCCTCGTGCTGTGGGCGCGCTTCGACACCTCGCAGGCGGGGTTCCAGTTCACCGAGCGCCACGAGTGGCTGCCCGGGTTCCGCGTCTCCTACGCCATGGGCGTGGACGGCATCTCCGTGCTGTTCGTGCTGCTGTCGACGGCGCTCACGCCGATCTGCATCCTGGCGAGCTGGGAGTCGGTGCACTTCCGGGTGCGCGAGTACATGATCGCGTTCCTGGTGCTCGAGACCATGATGGTCGGCATGTTCTCGGCGATGGACTTCGTCGTGTTCTACATGTTCTTCGAGGGCGTGCTGATCCCGATGTACCTGATCATCGGCGTCTGGGGCGGCACGCGCCGGGTCTACGCGTCGTTCAAGTTCTTCCTCTACACGTTCGCGGGCTCGGTGCTGATGCTGCTCGCGCTGCTGGCGATGTGGTACGTGGCGGGGACCACGGACATCCCGACGCTGATGGCGACCGCGTTCACGCCGCGCATGCAGTTCTGGCTGTTCCTGGCGTTCCTGGCGTCGTTCGCGGTGAAGGTGCCGATGTGGCCGGTGCACACCTGGCTGCCGGACGCGCACGTGGAGGCGCCGACCGCGGGCTCGGTGATCCTGGCGGGCGTGCTGCTCAAGATGGGGGCGTACGGCTTCCTGCGCTTCTCGGTGCCGATGCTGCCGCAGGCGTCGCAGCAGTTCGCGCCGCTGATGTACGCGCTGGCCGTGGTCGCGGTGATCTACACCTCGCTGGTCGCCTTCGCGCAGACCGACATGAAGAAGCTGATCGCCTACTCGTCGATCGCCCACATGGGCGTCGTGGTGATCGGCATCTTCACCTTCGACGTGCAGGGGCTGCAGGGCGCGCTGTTCCTGATGCTCAGCCACGGCATCGTCTCGGCGGCGATGTTCCTCTGCGTGGGCGTGGTCTACGACCGGCTGCACACGCGAGAGATCGCCCGCTACGGCGGGCTGGCGGCGACCATGCCGCTGTACGCGGCCGTGTTCATGGTATTCACCATGGGCAACATCGGCCTGCCCGGCACGTCCGGCTTCGTCGGCGAGTTCCTCGTCCTCGTGGGCGCGTTCCAGGTCAGCCTGTGGCTGGCGCTGCTCGGCTCGTTCGGCATGGTGCTGGGCGCGGTCTACGGGCTCTACCTGTACCGCAGGGTGATCTTCGGGCGGCTGACGCGCGACGACCTGCGCGGGCTGCTCGACCTGTCGCCGCGCGAGATCGGCATCTTCGCGCCGCTGGTCGTGCTGACGCTGTGGATGGGGTTCTACCCGAGCAGCTTCACGCGGTTCTTCGGCGCCACCGTGGACTCCATGGTCGCCCACCACGAGGCGGCGCTCGGGCTGCCGTCCACCGTGCACCTCGCCGACGCCGGGGGCGCTCCCGCGGCCCTGGCCCCAACCCCTGCCGCGGAGCCGGCCCGATGAACCCGGCCATTCCCGCCCCCGGCCTGGTCGCCGGCCAGCCGCTCGCCGTCGGCCCTTCGGTCGCGGGGCTGTCGCACTGGGCGCTCGCGCTGCCGGAGATCGTGCTGGCGCTGCTCGGGCTGCTGATCCTGGTCTATGGCGTGACGCGGCCGCGGGATTCGGCGCTGGCGTGCACCATGCTCGTGCTCGCGGCGCTGCTGGTCACGGCCGGGCTGGTCGTGCAGTCGCCGGACGGCATCGCGTACGGGGGCCTGATCGTCTCGGACGCGTTCAGCCGCTTCGCCCAGGTGCTGATCCTGGCGGGTGCGGCGCTGACCACGATCCTGGCGCTGGACTACAACGAGCGCCAGGAGATCGCGCGCTTCGAGTTCCCGCTGCTTGTGGTGTTCTCCACCATCGGCATGCTGGTCATGGCGCAGGCCGCCAGCCTGATGACCCTCTACATGGGCCTGGAGCTGCAGAGCCTGGCCATCTACGTGCTGTGCTCGTTCGCGCGCGACGACGTCCGCTCGTCGGAGGCGGGGCTCAAGTACTTCGTGCTGAGCGCGCTGGCCTCGGGCCTGCTGCTGTACGGCATCTCGCTCTGCTACGGCTTCTCGGGGACCATGGAGTTCTCGCTGATCGCCCAGGCGGTCGCGGCCCCCGGGGGCACGTCGGTCGGGCTGGTGATCGGCATCGTGTTCATCGTCGCCGGGCTGGCGTTCAAGCTGTCCGCGGTGCCGTTCCACATGTGGACGCCCGACGTGTACGAGGGCGCGCCGACGCCGGTCACCGCGTTCATGAGCACGGCGCCCAAGGTGGCGCCGTTCGCCGTGTTGCTGCGCGCGATGGTGGTGCCGTTCGGGCACGTGCTGCACGACTGGCAGCAGCTCATCATCCTGGTGTCGATCTGCTCGATGATCCTGGGGTCGCTCGCGGCCATCGGGCAGACCAGCATCAAGCGGCTGATGGCGTACTCCTCGATCGGCCACATGGGCTACGCGCTGATCGG
>CAXSER010000190.1:0-6042 GCA_964236315.1 uncultured Acetobacteraceae bacterium
CCGCCCCGGTGCTGTGCTTCGACGGCGACGGCGCCGGCACGCGGGCAGTCGCGCGGGCGGCCGACGTCGCCCTGCCGCTGCTGGGCATCGAGCGCAGCCTGTCCATCGCCACCCTGCCGAGCGGCCAGGACCCGGACACGCTGGTGCGCGCGGGCGGCCCGGCGGCGTTCCGTGCCGTGCTGGCCGCGCGCACCGCGCTGCCGGCGGCGATCTTCGCCCTGACCCGCGCCCAGGTCGGCGACGGCAGCGAGGAGCAGCGCGCCCGCCTCGCCCAGGCGCTGGACGACAAGGCGAAGCTGATCCCCCACGCCGCCCTGTCCTACGAGTTCCGCACGACCTTCCGCGGCCTGATGAACGCCCAGCGCCAGGCCGCGCGCGCCAAGGCGTTCGGCGGCGGGCCAGGAGGCTTCGGCGGCGGCTCCGCCAGACGGGGCGACGGCGTGGGCCGCGCGGGCCGTGCCGCGTCGCCTGTGGGCGGCCCGCGCCTGCACGCCCCGTTCACCGAGCCGGACGCCGCCGCCGAGCGCCGCCGCCACCTCGCCGCGATCATGCTGTACCACCCCGCGCTGGTGCACGACGTGGAGGAGGCCTGGTGCTCGCTGGACCTGCCGGAGCCGCAGGCCCGCGTGCGCGACGCGATCCTGGCCTGGTCCGAGCACGCGGAGCAGCTTGACTCGCCCGCCCTGATTGCCCACCTGCACTCTTCCGGTCTGGGGGACGAGGTGGCCCGCATCACGTCCTCGCAGCCTCTGCCGCTCTCCGGGCCCGCTCTTGCGGACGCGATGCCGGCGGAGGCGGAGGCCGCGTGGTGGCACTATTTCGGCCAGCTGAACCTCGCCGAGCTGGAGCGCGAGGTCGAGGCCGCCGCCACCGCGCTGCGGGAGTCGATCACGGAGGCGACCAGCCGGCGCATGATCACCCTCAAGGTCGCGCTGAACCGGCTGCGCTCGGGGGAGCAGGGCGAGGAGCCAGGCCTCTGACCCCGGGACGGGGACGGGTTGCGACCCGGATCCGGGACACGGCGTGCGCGCGAGGGAACCCAGGCCTTCGCGCGGGGATTGAAGACGAGGCCGCGACTAGCCCCGGGGCAGGGCGGCAGAACATTCGGAGTGGGTTGAGCATGGCGACGAAGCAGGCCGGGACCGCAGACGGGGCCGCCACGGACCAGGACGCCGACACCACGCTCCTCGACACGCAGTCCGCCGCCGTCAAGCGGCTGATCGCCCGCGGCAAGGAGCGGGGATACATCACCTTCGACGAGCTGAACGCCGTCCTGCCCCCGGACCAGATGTCGTCCGAGCAGATCGAGGACGTGATGGCGATGCTCAGCGAGATGGGCATCCAGGTCGTCGAGAACGAGGACGAGGACGGCGGCGACACGCCCAAGGCGGAGAAGCCGGAGGGCGAGGCCGAGGCCGAGGCTGGCGGCGGCGAGGCCGCCGGCAACGTCGACGAGGAGAGCCTCGGCCGCACCGACGACCCGGTGCGCATGTACCTGCGCGAGATGGGCAGCGTCGAGCTGCTCTCGCGCGAGGGCGAGATCGCCATCGCCAAGCGCATCGAGGCTGGCCGCGACATGATGATCGGCGGGCTGTGCGAGAGCCCGCTGACCTTCCGCGCCATCATCGCCTGGCACGACGCGCTCAAGGGCGGCCGCATGCTGCTGCGCGACATCATCGACCTGGAGGCGACGCAGGGTGCCGGCGCGCCCCCGCCGGAGGAGGTCAGCGAGGGCGCCGCCGACGGCGCCACCGACAACTTCGAGGCCGAGACCCGCGAGGAGATCGAGGACGGCGAGGAGGGCGAGGGCACCAGCCTGTCGCTCTCGGCGCTGGAGGAGAAGCTCAAGCCCGAGGTGATCGCCAACTTCGAGGACATCGAGGCCCTCTACAAGAAGCTGCACAAGGTGCAGGCCCGCCGCCTGGACAGCTTCACCAGCGGCGAGGAGATCAGCTCGCGCTCGGAGAAGAGCTATGACAAGCAGCGCGACGAGCTGGTCGGCAAGGTCGAGCAGGTCCACCTGCACAACAACCGCATCGAGGAGCTGGTCACCCAGCTCAAGCAGCTCAACCAGCGCCTGAACCAGCTGGAAGGCCAGATCCTGCGCACCGCCGAGAGCTGCAAGATCTCGCGCGACGACTTCCTGGCCCGCTACCGCGAGCACGAGCTGGACCCGAACTGGCTGGAGACGGTCGCCAACCTGCCCGGCAAGGGCTGGAAGGTGTTCGCCGCCAAGCACTTCGAGCAGGTCGCCGAGCTGCGCGCCCGCGTCGGCGCCGTGGCCAACGACACGGGCCTGCCGGTCGCCGAGTTCCGGCGCGTCTACGCCACCGTCAGCCGCGGCGAGCGCGACAGCGCGCGCGCGAAGAAGGAGATGATCGAGGCCAACCTCCGCCTCGTGATCTCGATCGCCAAGAAGTACACGAACCGCGGGCTGCAGTTCCTCGACCTGATCCAGGAGGGCAACATCGGCCTGATGAAGGCGGTCGACAAGTTCGAGTACCGCCGCGGCTACAAGTTCAGCACCTACGCGACCTGGTGGATCCGCCAGGCGATCACCCGCTCGATCGCCGACCAGGCCCGCACCATCCGCATCCCCGTCCACATGATCGAGACCATCAACAAGCTGGTCCGCACCAGCCGCCAGATGCTCCACGAGATCGGCCGCGAGCCGGCGCCCGAGGAACTGGCGGAAAAGCTCGGGATGCCGCTGGAGAAGGTACGAAAGGTCCTCAAGATCGCCAAGGAGCCGATCAGCCTCGAGACCCCGATCGGCGACGAGGAGGACAGCCACCTCGGCGATTTCATCGAGGACAAGGCCGCGATCATCCCGCTCGACGCCGCCGTCCAGGCCAACCTGCGCGAGGCCACCACCCGCGTGCTGTCCTCGCTCACGCCGCGCGAGGAGCGCGTCCTGCGCATGCGCTTCGGCATCGGCATGAACACCGACCACACGCTGGAGGAGGTCGGCCAGCAGTTCAACGTGACCCGCGAACGCATCCGCCAGATCGAGGCCAAAGCCCTGCGCAAGCTCAAGCACCCCAGCCGCAGCCGCAAGCTGCGCTCGTTCCTGGACGATTGAGGGCCCGCTCCGTGCTGCAAGGATCGCCCGCGGCGCGCGAGCCGGTCACCCGGATCGGCGTCACCGTCACCTTCCTGCGCATGGCCGGGCCGCCGATTGCCCCGGCTCGTGCCCTGCCGCAGGACACCGCCCTGCTCCGCGTGCCCCGCTGCTCCGTGCCGTTCTACCGCTACCTCTACGCCACCGTCGGCGGCAACCACGCCTGGTGGCTGCGCCGCATCATGCCCGACGATCAGGTCGCCGGCCTGCTCGCCGACCCGCAGGTCTCGATCCACGTGCTGTACCGCGGCGCCGAGCCCGCCGGATTCTTCGAGCTGGACGGGCGCGGCCGCCCCGACATGAACCTGAGCTACTTCGGCCTGATGCCCTGGGCGATCGGCACCGGGCTCGGCACGGCGTTCCTGCGCGCGGCCGTCGACCTGTGCTGGGCGCAGGAGCCGCGCATGGTCACGGTCAACACCTGCTCGGCCGACCACCCCGCCGCCCTGCCGTCCTATCTCGCCGCCGGCTTCCGCCCGGTGCGCAGCGTGCGCGAGACCTGGGACATCCCGGACCGCCTCGGCATGACCCCGCCGCGGCACCTGCGCGTCTGACGAAGGCAAGGTCGAGGCTCTGCCTCAAACTCCGCCAGGAGGAGCCCTCCTGGACTGGCCTTGCCTAGAAAGTGCCGGTCCAGGGGCGGCTCGCCCCTGGCGGGTCCGGGCGGAGCCCGGCCTTGCTTGCCTACCCTGCCGGATGCGCCGCCACGAACGCCTTGATCGCCGGCGCCACCAGCTCGCGGAACTTGCGCCCGTTGAACAGCCCGTAGTGCCCGACCCCCACCTGCTCCCGGTGCTCGCGCATCTCGGCCGGCAACGCGTGGCACAGCGCATGCGCCGCGCGTGTCTGCCCCAGCCCCGAGATGTCGTCGCGCTCCCCCTCGATGGTGAGCAGCGCGGTGCGGGTGATCGCTCCCGGGTCCACCGGCCGCCCGCGCGAGACCATGGTGCCGCGCGGCAGGCTGTGCTCCTGGAACACGGTCGCGATGGTCTGCAGGTAGAACTCCGCCGGCAGGTCCATCACCGCCATGTACTCGTCGTAGAACGCCCGCTTGGAGGCGAGGCTCTCGCCGTCCCCCTCGACCAGGTGCGCGAACATCGCCCAGTGCGCCTCGACGTGGCGGTCGAGGTTCATCGACAGGAACCCCGCGAGCTGCAGGAACCCGGGATAGACGGGCCGCATGCAGCCGATGGTGCCGAACGGCGCGGGATGGATGACGTGGCGGCGGAACCACTCGATGTCGTGGCGCTTGGCCAGCTCGTTGACCGCGGTGGGCGCCTCGCGCGTGTCGATCGGCCCGCCGATCAGGGTGATGCTCGCCGGCGCCAGCAGGTCGGCCTCCGCGTTCATCAGCGACGCCGCCGCCAGCACCGGCACCGCCGGCTGGCACACCGCGACGACGTGGGTCGACGGCCCGATCAGCTGCGTGAAGGCGATGACGTACTCGATGGCGTCGTCGAGGTCGAAGTTCTCCTCCAGCACCGAGACGTCGCGCGCGTTGCGCCAGTCGGTGATGAACACGTCGTGGTCCGGCAGGAACGCCTCGACTGTGCCGCGCAGCAGCGTCGCATAGTGCCCCGACATCGGCGCCACGATCAGCAGCCGCGGGTCGCCCGGCCGCTCCACGGCGCGGCGGAACCGCTTGAGGTCGCACCAGGTGCGCCGCACCACGACCTCCTCGAACACCTCGACCTCCTCGCCGTCGATCGTCGTGCGGTCCAGCCCGAAGCTCGGCTTGGCGAAGGAGCGCGTGGCATGCTCGAAGCTGTTCAGCCCGGCAGCGACCAGCTTGCCCATCTGCGTGGCCCGCAGCGGGTTGCCCGGCGCGTCCAGGATCCCCAGCGCATGGTCCGCCAGCAGACGAAGCGGCGCCATCGACTGACGCTGCCATTCGTACATCTGGTAGAGCATGCGACGGACCCCCGAATTCGGCCGCACTATGGTGACGCGGGGGCGGCGCAGGCAAGGGCAGGAAGCAAGGTCGAGGCCCTGCCTCGAGCTCCGCCAAAGGCTCGCCTTTGGAAACCCCGACTCAGGAAGCAGCCCTCACGCTTCCGGCCGCAACCGCGTGCCGCCCTGTCGCCCCTGCGTTTCCCGCGCTAGGACCCGGCATCACCCCTCCTTCCGGATCGCGCCATGCCTCCCGACCCCGGGCCGCCGCCCGGCGCCCACCCTGCCCCGGCGTCACGCCACGGCACCGCCCCGCTCGACGTGCTGCTGTGCGCCGGCGCGGTCCTGGTGGGGCTGCTGCTGCTGGGCCCGCTGCTGCGCATCCCGCTGCACCTGCCGCTGAACTACAACGAGGGCTGGAACGCCTACCTCGACGCCCGCGCCGCCGGCCTGGCGGACGGCCCGCTCTACCCCTCGGACGGCCTCGTGTTCGACAACTACCCGCCGCTCTCCTTCCACCTCGTCGGCGCCCTCGCCCGCCTCGCCGGCGGCGACCTGATCGTGACCGGGCGGATCGTCGCCACGGCTTCCCTGCTGGCCTCGGCAGCCCTGGCCGGACTGTGTGTCGCCCGGCTCGGCGGCGGTCTGCGTGGCGCCCTGGCGGCCTCCGGGCTGATGCTGCTGTTCGCGGCGACGACGTTTCGCGCCTACGTGGCGATGGACGACCCCCAGTGGCTGGCGCACGCGCTGATGCTGGGCGGGCTGACGGTGCTGCTCCACGACCCGCCCGACCGCATCCGCCTGCGACGCGTCGCGGCCGCGGCGCTGCTCGTGGCTGCCGGCGGCTTCGTCAAGCACAGCCTCGTCGGCCTGCCCCTGGCCGCGACCGCGTGGCTGGCCCTGGTGCGCCCCCGGGCCCTGGCGGCCTGGCTTCCTGCCGCCGCAGGCGCGGTGGCGGCCGGCGCCCTGGCGACCGCGCTGCTGCACGGCCAGCACGCCTTCGCCGCCGTGCTGGCGCACCATCGGGTGTT
>CAXSER010000191.1:0-6041 GCA_964236315.1 uncultured Acetobacteraceae bacterium
GGCCCCGGTCGCCGCGCCGCGACGGCCGCCGGACCTGCAGGCGGTGCTGCGGCTGCGGCGCATGGCGGAGACGCTGCCCGGCCCGATGCTGCGCGCGACGCTCGACCTGCCCACGCAGCGCTGGGTGGACGCCATGGCGCTCGACCACCTGGCGGCGTGGCAGGGCGCGGGGGCGCAGCAGGTCGCCGTCATGGTGATGCGCCGTCGCGACCGGGCCGTGCTGGCCGACGTCGCCTCCGCGGGCGCCGCGAGCCGTCCGGGCGGGGCGATCGACTACACGCTGGCGCAGCGCTCGCCGGGCAGCACGCTGAAGCCGTTCCTGTACGCGCTGGCGCTGGAGCGCGGCCTGCTCGCGCCGGGCGAGGTGCTGGCCGACCTGCCGCAGGGAGCCGCCGGCATCGGCAACGCCGACCACGCGTTCCTCGGGCCGCTGCTGCCGCGCCAGGCGCTGGCCAACTCGCGCAACGTGCCGGCGGCCGGGCTGCTGCGCCGCATCGGCGTGGCGGAGGGCTTCGCGGCGCTGCGCGCGCTCGGGCTGCACGACCTCGACGGACCGGCGGAGCGCTTCGGCCTGGCGATGGCGATCGGCGCGCTGCCGACCAGCCTCGACCGTCTGATGCACGCCTACGCCACCCTGGCCGACGACGGAGTCGCCGACGAGGCGGCCTGGTTCGTGGGCAGCCCGTCCGCGCCGCACCGCCAGATCCCGCTCGACGCGGCGCGGCTGGTCACGCGCTTCCTCAGCGACCCGATGGCGCGGCTGCCGAGCTTCCCGCGCTACGGGTCGTCGGAGTTCCCGTTCGCGGTGGCGCTGAAGACCGGCACCTCGCAGGGCTACCGCGACGCCTGGACCTTCGCCTGGTCGCGCGACTACCTGGTCGGCGTGTGGCTCGGCCGCGCCGACGCCGGACCGATGACGCGGCTGAGCGGCGCGCGGGCGGCGGCGGGGCTGGCGCAGTCGGTGATGCTGCGGCTGCACGGGGCGGGGCGCGCCGACCTGACGGCGGGCGAGTTCGCGGCACCGCCGGGCCGGGTGCAGGCCGAGCTGTGCACCGACACCGGCCGGCCGGCCGGCCCGGGCTGCGCGCGGCGGCTGACGGAGTGGGTCGGGCCGGCGGATGCGTCGCGCATCGCCGTGCCTGCGGACGCCAGGCTCGCGATCATCGCGCCGGAGCCGGACACCCACGTCTGGCGCAATCCCGACGTCCCGCCCGCCCTGAACCGGCTGGTGCTGCGCGCCGCAGCCGCGCCCGGCGTGGCGCAGGTCGTCTGGCTGGTGGACGGCCGGCCGGTGGCGGTCGCGGCGCCGGGCCTGCCGCTGTACTGGGTCATGGTGCCGGGCCGCCACCGCTTCCAGCTCCACCTGTCGCTGCGCGACGAGGTCTCGGCCCCGCTGGCCGTGACGGTGGAGTGACGCCGGCCGCCGGGCGTCTATTCCGCATGGAAATCGGTTCGCGGCGGGACGGCCACAGGCCCGGCAGGCGTGGAGTCAGATGCGGTGCTGGAACGGATGCGCCTTGCCCGCGTGCAGCCGGTAAAGGGCAGCGGGCCGGTGGGCGCCGGTGCGGCGGCCGTCGGCGGCCTCGACGATCCCCTGGTCGGCGACCTTGCGCCGGAAGGAGGCCGGGTCCAGCCGGGTGCCGAGGACCTGCTGGTAGGCCGCGTGCAGCTCGGCCATGGTGAACAGCTCCGGCAGCAGGAAGGCCGGCAGGGCGAAGTAGCCGGACTTGCCGCGCAGCCGCCCAACCGCGGCGGCGACGATGCCGGCATGGTCGAAGGCGAGTGCCGGCAGCCTCTCCACGGGGCGCAGCAGCAGCGCGCTGCCGGCCGCCGTCAGCTCGGCCTCCGGCACCAGGGCGAAGTACGCGACGCTCAGCGACCAGCCGCGTGGGTCGCGGCGGGCGCCGCTGAAGGTGGCGAGCTGCTCCAGGTGGCGGCACTCCAGGTGCGCCTTGTCGCGCAGGATGCGCGCGGCGCACGCCTCCAGGTCGCGGTCCTGCGGCACGTGCACGTAGCCGCCGGGCAGGGCCAGCCGGCCGGCGAACGGCGCGTGCTCGCGGCGCACCAGCCCGACCGACAGCGCGCCCTCGTGCAGCGTCATCAGCACGGCGTCCACGGTGGCGATCGGCGTGGGAAAGGCGTCGCCGGGCGCCGAGTTATTTCTAATTTGCATGTTACCATTAACTGTGCGATGCCTGTCGCGTGGAGGCAAGCGGAAAAGCCCTCCCCGTCGGGAGCATCCTTCCATGCGGCTCAGCCTGACCGTCGACGGCCGGATCGTTCCGGTCCGCAGCCTCGTCTTCCCCGGCGGCGAGGTCCAGGTGCGCATCGAGGGGCCCGCCTCCGCGCAGGCGGCGGTGGCGATCCGCGCCGACGTCGTGGACTCCGTCACGCTCATGGCCCTGCTGCTGCTGACCGACGCGGCGCGACGCCACTACGGCGACCCGGCGATCGACCTGGTGTGCCCCTACCTGCCCTACGCCAGGCAGGACCGCGTGGCCTACCCGGGCGAGGCGCTGTCCGCCGCGGTGGCGTGCCGGATGCTGAACGCGCAGGGCTACCGCTCCGTCGAGGTGTGGGACGCGCACAGCGACGTGTCGCTCGCCCTGCTGGACCGGGTGCGCCACCGGCCGGCGAGCGACTTCGCCGTGCCGGTGGCGACGGCGCGCGACGTGATCGTGGCACCCGACCTCGGCGCCGCCAGGCGGGCCGGCGAGTGCGCCCGCCTCGCCGGATGCGCGCTGGTGCACGCGGAGAAGACGCGCAGCACCGACACCGGCGCCATCACCGGCACCGTGGTGCACGGCGGGCCGGTCGGCGAGCGCGACTTCCTGATCGTCGACGACATCTGCGACGGCGGCCGCACCTTCACCGAGCTGGCCAGGGTGCTGCGCCCGCTGACCACGGGCCGGGTCAGGCTCTACGTCACCCACGGCATCTTCAGCGCGGGCTTCGACGCGCTGGCCGCCGGCATCGACCGCATCCACGTCGCCAACCCATTCCCTGCCGAACTGCCGCCGTTCGTGCAGGCCGTCGGAGGCTAGTTCCATGCGCATCTCCCCGCTGCACGCCACCGACTTCTACAAGGTCGGCCACATCCGCCAGTACCCGGCCGGGACCACGCTGGTGTACTCGAACTTCACCTGCCGCAGCGACCGGCTGGCCGAGGTGCTGCCGGACTTCGACCACCGCGTGGTGTTCTTCGGCCTGCAGGGGCTGGCGCAGTGGCTGCTGATCGACGCCTGGCGCGACGAGTTCTTCGCCAGGCCGAAGGCGGAGGTGGTCGGCGCCTACCGGCGGCGCATGGACCTCTCGCTCGGCGAGGGCGCGGTCGACGTCGGCCATGTCGAGGCGCTGCACGACCTCGGCTTCCTGCCGCTGCGCATCAAGGCGCTGCCGGAGGGCAGCCGGGTCGACATGCGCGTGCCGCTGCTCACCGTGGTCAACACCCACCCGGACTTCTTCTGGGTGACCAACTACATCGAGACCCAGCTGTCGGCGGAGCTGTGGAAGTCGATCACCTCGGCGACGCTCGCCCACGAGTACCGCCGCCTGTTCGCACGCTACGCCGCGCGCACCGGGACCGACCCGGCGCTGCTGCCGTGGCTGGGGCACGACTTCTCCGCGCGCGGCATGTCGGGGCTGCGCGACGGGGCGAGCAGCGGCGCGGGGCACCTGCTGTCGTTCCGCGGCACCGACACCATCGCGGCGATCGACTACCTGGAGGCGGCCTACCCCGACGGCGAGCCCGCGCTGATCGGCGGCTCCGTGCCGGCCACCGAGCACTCGGTGATGTGCATGGGCGGCGAGGACGACGAGATCGGCACCTTCCGCCGCCTGGTCACCAAGACCTACCCGTCGGGCATCATCAGCATCGTCAGCGACACCTGGGACTTCTGGCGCGTGGTCACGCAGTACGCCGCGGCGCTGAAGCCCGAGATCCTCGCCCGCGTCCCCGACGCCGCCGGCCGCGCCAAGGTGGTGTTCCGCCCCGACAGCGGCGACCCCGTGGCGATCGTCGCCGGCGACCCGGCGGCAGCGCCCGGCAGCCCGGAGCACAAGGGCGCGGTGGAGTGCCTGTGGGACGTCTTCGGCGGCACCACCACGCCGCAGGGCTACCGCGTGCTGCACCCTCGGGTCGGGCTGATCTACGGCGACTCCATCACCCTGGACCGCGCGGCGCGCATCCTGGAGGCGCTGGCGGCGAAGGGCTTCGCCTCCGGCAACGTGGTGTTCGGCATCGGGTCGTACACCTACCAGCACGTGACCCGCGACAGCTTCGGCACCGCGGTCAAGTCCACCTTCGGCGTGGTGGACGGCGAGGACCGGGTGCTGTTCAAGGCGCCGAGGACGGACAGCGGCACCAAGACCTCCGCGCGCGGGCTGCTGCGGGTGGAGCAGGAGGGCGGCCGCTTCGTCCTGCACGAGATGCAGACCCGCGAGCAGGAGGCGCAGGGCCTGCTGCAGACCGTGTTCGAGGACGGCAGGATGGTGCGCATGGAAGGCCTGGGGACGCTGCGCCGCCGGCTCTGGTGAACGCGCCGTTCCCACAGGCAGGCAAGGCCTTCTTTTTCTGAAGAAAAAGAAGCAAAAAGACTTTGCCCATGGGGTCACGGGCCCCCGGGCTGGCTCCGCTCCTTGTGGGAAAAGTTCTTTGGTCCTTTCTTTCAAGAAAGAGCTGCTTCCTGCCTTTCGTGGCCGGCAGCCTCTCCGCTACGGGGCAGGGCGAGCACCGCGGCCAGCCCGGCCAGGGAGGCGGCGGCGACGTAGTGCGCGGGCGCCAGCCGGTCGAGCGTGCCGAGCCAGGAGACGAGCGGCGGGGTGATGCCGCCGAACGCGGCGTAGGCGACGTTGTAGGAGAACGACAGCCCGCTGAAGCGCACCGGCGGCGGGAACAGCCGCACCATCGCCACCGGCACCAGGCTGACCAGCCCCGCGCCCACCCCGGCCATGCCGCACAGCAGGAGCAGCGCGCCGGGGGCGGCGGGGTCGGCCAGGCCGAACAGGGCGTAGCCGGACAGGACCAGCAGCGGCACGACCCCCAGCGCCACGCGGCGCAGGCCCCAGCGGTCGGTGGCGGCGCCCACCGCGACGGCGGAGACGCACAGCAGGGCGGTGGCGAGCAGGCCGGCGAGCTGCGCCTGCGTGGCGGGGATGGCGTGCTGGCGCTGCAGCAGCGCCGGCGCCATCAGGATCACCACCACGATGGTCGCGGTCAGCATCCAGGTGCAGGCCATCGACAGCAGCACGGCGCGTCGGTGTCCGGACAGCACGCGGCGCAGCGGCAGGCCCTCGCGGCCCAGGCCCTGCGCCCCGGCCTGGGCGCGCATCGCCTCGAACACCGGCGTCTCGCCGAGCCAGCGGCGCAGCACCATGGCGACCAGGCCGAACACGCCGCCGAGCAGGAACGGCACGCGCCACGCCCAGGCCAGGATCGCCGCCTGGCCGGCCAGCAGCGCGAGCAGTGCGGCCACCAGCGAGCCGAGCAGGATGCCGCCGGTCAGGCCGCCGGTCAGCAGGCCGAGCGCCAGGCCGGTGCGCCCGGGCGGCGCGTGCTCGGCGACGAACACCCAGCCGCCGGGGGCCTCGCCGCCGATGGCCGCACCCTGCATCAGCCGCATCGCCAGCAGCAGCAGCGGCGCCAGCGCCCCGATGCGGGCGTAGGTCGGCATCAGGCCGATGAGCAGCGTGGGCACGGCCATCAGCAGCACGGAGAGGGTGAACACCCGCTTGCGCCCGGCCGTGTCGCCGAAGTGCGCCATCACCACGCCGCCGAGCGGGCGCGCGAGGTAGCCGGCGGCGAACAGCCCGTATGCCTGCACCTGGCGCAGCCAGTCGGGCTGCCCAGGCGGGAAGAACAGCTGGCCGATCGTGGTGGCGAAGAACACGAAGATCACGAAGTCGTAGAACTCGAGCACCCCGCCCAGCGAGGCCAGCGCCAGCGTGCGTGCCTGCGCGCGGCCCAGGCCGTGGGCAGGGCGCGGCGGCGGCGCGGTCCCGCCGTGGCCAGGGCGGCGCGGGGCGGGCGCGATCGGCGGCAG
>CAXSER010000192.1:0-6023 GCA_964236315.1 uncultured Acetobacteraceae bacterium
GATCGCGGTGGACACCACGGGCAGGCCGCACAGCATGGCCTCGATCACCGACATGGGCAGCCCCTCGAAGTGGCTGGGCAGGGCGAAGATGTCGGCGGCGGCCAGCAGGTCGGCGACGTCGGTGCGCGCACCGAGGCGGCGCAGACGCGGGCCGAGGCGGGCCTGGGCGGCGGCGAACGCGTCCTCGGGGTCGACGCCGTGGTCGGAGGCCAGACGCTCGCCCACCACCCAGAGCTCCGCGTCCACGGAGTCCATGGCGGCGAGGAGCTCCGGGTGGCCCTTGTGGCGCACCAGGCGGGAGACCACGACCACGACGACACGGTCCGCGGGGGTGCCGAGCGCCGCGCGCACGCGCGCCCGGGCTTGCGGGTCGGGGCGGAAGCGGGCGGGATCGCGGCCGTTGCCGACGGCGTGCGGGTCGCGGGCGATGTGGAGGCGCCGGGCGTCGGCGGCCTCCTCGCCGGAGACGGTCATGGTCAGGTCGGTGAGGCGGCCGCCGACCCACTCCATGGCCAGGGCCGTGGCACGGCGCGACAGGGGGCCGGGCTGGTTGAACAGGAAGCCGTGGCACGTGTAGGCGACGTGCGGCACACCGGCGACGCGGGCGGCGACGCGCGCCAGGAAGCCGCTGATCGGCATGTGGGCGTGCACGAGGTCGGGCCGCTCGGCGCGGATCAGGGCGAGCAGGGCGCGGAAGGCGCGAAGCTGCGCCCGGGGCGAGAGGGAGCGGGCCATCGGGACCGGCACCACGCGGAAGCCCGCCGCGCGGACGCCGTGCAGCAGGTCGCCGTCCGCGCAGGCGCCGACCACCTCGTGCCCGCGCGCGTGCAGGCCGAGCATGAGCGGCAGCACGAAGTGGCGCAGGGAGAAATCGACGTTGGCGACCTCGAGGATCTTCACGGGCCATCCCTGCCCCGGGGCAGCTGGCCCGGCAAGAGGCCAGCGGGCCCGGCTGCCTGCGGCACGACGCGGTCTTGTGCGGCGGTGCCGCAGAGTCGAGGCCCGGCCGCCGTGCGCTAGTAGTGCAGGGTGGACACCGTGGTCCAGAGCGAGAGCACCTTCGTGCCGAGCTGCGTCACCGCGCCGACGATGACCATGGCGATCAGGGTCGCGATCATCCCGTATTCCAGCGCGGTCACGCCACGCCTGTCACCAAGAAGGCAGAGGACAGGCGACAGAGGGCCTTGCATGCTGCTCGCTTTCGATCGGACCGGAACGACCAGGGCGAAGGCCCCGGGCAGCCGGCATACTGGCGACGCGAGGCTAAGGAAGTCTGAAGGCACGGCCGGACGTGGCCGCCCGGCTGTCTGCGGAGGATGGTGCCGGGAGGGCGAGACACACGGTCGTGTCCAGGACGGCCATCCCGGCCGGCCTGCCGCATCCCGGGCGCCGGCCCGTGCCGGTGGGGCACCACCGGCGGAGTGGCGGTCCAGCCGTCCGGCTGGCCGCCATCCCGTTCAGCCCTGGCCGGGAGCGGGGGCGACCGGCCCGCCCTGCGGCTGGCTGCGGCGATCGGCCATGAACTGGTCGAACTCGGCGCGGTCGCGGGCCTGGCGCAGCCGCTCCAGGTATTCCATGAACTCGCGCTGCTCTTCCTCGAGGCGGTTGATGGTCTCGTCGCGATACTCGTCGAAGGCGCGGTTGCCGCTGGGCGTCGCCGTGCGGACTCGGGCACGCCAGGTGCGGGCACGGGGATTGTTCCAGGTGCCCCGTGCGCCGGAACGCCAGCTCCGCATGCGGCCGCTGAACGCCAGGAACATCAGCAGCGCCAGCCCGGCCGGCCAGAACGTCCAGAAGGCGAGGACGGTGGCCGCGATCCAGGCGCCCCTGCCATACTCGTCGATTTTTGCCGCGATCACGGTCGCCTCCGCGTGAATGTTAAGCACATTTACATAGAAGGATGGTCGCCTGCGGGGTTTCAAGAGGGCGGTCCGCAACGGGGATCTTCCGGACGATCGCTCAGGCCCGGGGCGACAGGGACTGCAGGTAGATCAGCAGTCCCGCCTCCAGCAGCTGCTCCGGCGACATCGGCAGCTTCCGGCGGGTGCCGTCCGGGCCCCCGACGAACAGGGAGGCGATCCCGTGGGCCAGCGACCAGACATGCAGCGCCACCATCAGGGGCGGCGGGCGGCCCGGATGGCCGCCACAGGCCAGTTCCGCCGCACGACGGACCACGGCAAAGGCCCGCTCGGACGCGAGCAGCAGGGCAGGGTCCTCGTCCAGGGGAAAGCCCGGCGAGAACATGGCCGCGTACCAGGCGGGCTCGCGTCGTGCGAACGCGAGATAGGCACGGCCGCACGACTCCATGGCGCGGATCGGGTCGGGCCGCCCTGCGTTCCAGCCGGCCTCCAGCTCCGCGGCGAACCGCTCGAAGCCACGGCGCGCGATCTCCGCGATCAGGGCATTGCGGTCGCGGAAATGGCGGTACGGCGCCGCCGGGCTGACGCCGACGGCCCTGGCGATCTCCGCGAAGGCCAGACCCGCCGGCCCACGGGCCGCGATGAGGTCGAGGGCACTGCGGATCAACGCCTCGCGCAGGTCGCCGTGATGGTAGCTGGCGCGGCTGTCGCGCGGGCGGGCCGGCCCATCTGCCGTGTTCATGCGAGCCGGTCGGCGAAGGACCCGGGCCTACGGACAGGCCATGACGACCTCATCTCGGCCGTGCGGCAGGCTGGGACCTGAGGGGGCAGGCAGGTCCCGCGCGAGCCGAGGTGCGGATCGCGCGGGACCTCGGGATCAGCGACGACCGAGGATGTAGCCCAGGACGAGGCCCAGGCCCGCGGCGGCGAGCAGACCGGTCACCGGCTGGTCGGCAACGAAGTCGCGCGTCGCCTCGATGGCCTCGCCGTAGTACTGCTGGGCCTGGCCGCTGGCCTGCTGCGCCTTGCCCTTGACCTGGGTCGCGGTGTCGCCGGTCAGGCCGCCGTAGGCGTCCTTCACCTTGCCGGTGACGTCGTCCAGCATTCCCTCTGCCTGATTCTCTTCCATGCTCGTCTCCTGTGTCGGGACCGCCAGATGCGGTCGATCTCGGTGTGGCCGGATCGCTCCTGCCGTCCCGTGGTACCCCCAACGCGGCGAGGTCGTCCAGGATGCAGTGGACCGGCAGAGCCTCCGCGGAAGCCGGAACGCGAGGACGAGGCACGAGGGCGACGAGGTGCCGCAGGGTCGTGCACGGAGGCCTCAAGGCAGGAGAGCCGTCTAGGCGGCGGGCGTCAGGCGCTTCATGAACGCGGAGATGCGGTGGCGGCGCAGTTCGGAGCGGGCCTTGCCGTCGTTGGTCATGTAGTTCAGCTGCACGACATAGCGCTGGCCGACGAACTGGCGATGGCCATGCCAGGTGGCGGGGCCGTTCGGGAACACCAGAAGCGTGCCGTTCACCGGCGGGACCTCGACGGCGAAGTTCTCCAGGTCGGTGCCGTCGCGGAGCAGGCGCAGGCAGCCGTCGCGACGCTCCCAGGACTCGCGCTGCGGGTTGAGGTAGAGGAGCACCGTGACCTGCTTGGCGGTGGAGTCGCAGTGGATCCTGCCGTCCTTCTCGCGCGACTGGCCACGCAGGGTGACCATGGTGGGGGCGTCGGCCAGGTCGAGGCCGAACTTGGCGGCCACGGCGTCGCGGAACCGGCTGCCTTCCAGCTCCGCCATCAGGGTGCGCCCGGTCGGGCCGAGGCGCAGGCCGCCGGTCGGGAAGGAGCCGCCACGCTGCATGTCGGGCAGGTCGGCCACCACGCGCGACAGGCCCGGCTGCGGGACGAAGTTCTCCACGACGACGTGCGGAAAGGGATCGCCGGAAACCGGGACGGCCTCCAGGCGCGCATAGTCCAGCAGGCTGCCGGGGGCGAAGGCGGCCTGGTGCGGGAGGGCCTGGGCTTGGTTCGCGTATGTCACGATGGCATCCATGGCTGCTGATGCACCATGGGTAGCGCCGTCGCACGACGGCCAGCAAGCACGCTGCAGACGACCCTGGTCATCGCCCAGTGGTGACGTGGCCTCTCGAGATCAGGTTGCCCCGATCCCGTCCAGGGCGGACGGACGAGGCCCGGGGCAATGCGACCGTACGATGAAGGACGACCGAGGCTGCGGACCTGCCGGAGCCACCGGATGTTCCGGCACGATGAGCAATGCGGGCAGGACTCGGTGCGGCCGTGTCTCAGGTATGCACGAAACGCCGCGGCTGGACGACGCGGCTCGTGGCGAGGAAGCTGGCACAGCCCAGGGCGATCGCCCGACCGTCCGAGGTGTCGCTGACGCGCGAGACGCTGTGCCGGATGCACCCTGGCGGCAGGCGGGAGAGGTCGCTCATCGGACGCAGCTCGGCGGCGTGACCCGCGAAGGCCAGGCACAATGACAGGGCGGCGGCGGCGAGAACGGTCTTCATCGTCGGCATTCCTCGGACACTCACCCGACAGAAGATGGCACGGCGGAAAGGGTTACAGTCCTCTCGATTCGTTGAGAGTCGTTGCGGGATGCAACAGGACCCGCGGAAGGGCCGATTGCGGAGGCCGGGAGGGTCGGCTAAGGCGCAGGCGACGGGGTGCCCGGGAACCACGACCCGGGCGGGCGCGGGGGACAGGCCTGTGCATGTCCCGGGGTCGTGGAGGTGTCACAGTGGGCAGCGCGGCAGGTCGGAGGCGGTGGCAGCGCAGGCGCCGACCGTTGCACCGGGCGGGGCGGGAGCGGGAGTGGCGTCCCGCCGTCCGGGTGTCCGCTTCAGCGGCGTCCGGCCACGACGGGCCGGCGACACCCGTGGGTGACCGCCGTGCCCGGACCGCGAGGCCGATGCACATGCCGCAGGCTGGCCGGGCGCATGGGTGACGCAGCCCTCGCCCGGCAGCCCGGAGAGGCGGGGGCGGCCGGGATGACGGACGGACCGCTGCCGGCCTACAGGGCGAGGGTGGCCGCCGGCAGGCTTTCCGAAGACCCGACGCAGGACGAGGCGGTCCGACGTCTCCAGGCGTTGTGGACGACGCTGGCCGAGGCGCCGGCGGCCCGGGGATGGCTGGCGCGGCTGAGATCGCGGCGGACGGAGCCGGCCAGGGGGCTGTACCTCGTCGGCGACGTGGGGCGGGGCAAGTCCATGCTGATGGACCTGTTCTTCTCGACGGCGACGGTCGTGCGCAGGCGGCGGGTGCACTTCCACGAGTTCATGCAGGAGGCGCACGCGCGCATCCACCAGGGCAAGCAGGCGGTGCCGCCGGTGGCGGACCCGATCCCGCATCTCGCGGACCGGATCGCGCAGGAGGCGTCGCTGCTGTGCCTGGACGAGTTCCAGGTCACCGACATCGCCGACGCCATGATCCTGGGGCGGCTGTTCGAGGCGCTGTTCGCGCGCGGCGTGGTGCTGGTCGCGACGTCGAACGTGGCGCCGGACGACCTGTTCCGCGGCCGGCCGGGGCGCGACGCGTTCCTGCCGTTCATCGCGGTGCTCAGGCGCCACGTCGAGGTGGTGACGCTGGGCGGGGCGCGGGACTGGCGGCGGCAGCGGCTGCGCGAGGTCGCGACCTGGCACGTGCCGGCGGACGGACGGGCGGAGCGGGCGCTGGACGCGGCGTTCGCGGCCCTCAGCCTGGGCGAGCCGGCGCGCGAGGCGAGCGTGACGGTGGCGGGGCGGGTGGTGCGGCTGCCGGTGGCGGCGGGCGGCGTGGTGCGCTGCGAGTTCGAGGCGCTGTGCGGCGAGGCGCTGGGCGCGGGGGACTACCTGGCGATCGCCAGACGGTTTCCCGTGATGGTGCTCGACGGGGTGCCGCGGCTCGGGCCGGAGAACTTCGACCGGGCGAGGCGGTTCGTGACCCTGGTGGACGCGCTGTACGAGCGGCGGGTGCAGCTGGTGGCGTCGGCGGCGGCACTGCCGGACGCGCTCTACGAGCGGGGCGAGGGAGCGGTGGCGTTCACGCGCACGGCGTCGCGGCTGGAGGAGATGCAGAGCGTGGAGTACCGGGGGCTGGCGCATCTGGGGTGAGGGCGGAGGCAGGCAAGGCCGGGCTCTGCCCGGACCCGCCAGGGGCGAGCCGCCCCTGGACCGGCGT
>CAXSER010000193.1:0-5996 GCA_964236315.1 uncultured Acetobacteraceae bacterium
CGACCTCGCGCACTATCCGGACGCGGCGTTCGACTACGTGGTGCTGTCGCGCACGCTGCAGGCGGTGGAGAAGCCGCGCGAGGTGCTGCGCCAGATGCTGCGCATCGGGGCGCGGGCGGTGGTGAGCTTTCCCAACTTCGGGCACTGGCAGGTGCGCTGGCAGCTGCTGAGCACCGGGCGGATGCCGATGACGGCGGGGTGGGACCGGGCGTGGTACGAGACGCCGAACATCCATCCGTGCACGATCGCGGACTTCTTCGCGCTTTGCGAGCAGGAGGGGTACGCAGTCGAGCAGTGGCTGGCGGCGGACGAGGGGGGGCGGCGCGCGCCCTGGCGGAAGTCGGTGTGGCTCGCGAACCTGTTCGGGGAGCAGGCGCTGTTCGTGCTCAGGCGGGCGGAGCAGGCAAGGCAAGGTTGAGGCTCTGCCTCAAACTCCGCCAAAGGCTCGCCTTTGGAAACCTCGACTAAGGCCGTTCTTCAGAATGCCGGTCCAGGGGCGGCTCGCCCCTGGCGGGTCTGGGCAGAGCCCAGGCTTGCTTGCTGGCAACCGTGCGGCTGAGGGGCCGTTCGGGTGCCGGCACAGGAGGGATGCATGTCCGATCTGATGGATGGCGGCGATGACGCGGGCGCGGAGAAGCATGGGCAGGCGCGCTCGCTGGTGGAGGCGGCGCTTCGGGCGCGGCGCGAGGGGGAAGACGATCGGGCCGAGCTGTTGATGGAGCAGGCACGGCGGACGGATCCGCAGGCGGTGGAGGACCTGCTGATGGAGGTCGGGCCGCATGAGCTGTCTCCGGACGAGCCGGCGGTGGTGGACGCGGCGTCGAGCGACCGGGAGATCGAGCTGATGAGCCGGCAGGTCGAGCCGGGGTCGGACGCGCCGTCGCGGGCGGGGATCACGGGGTCGGGCAGCGGGGCGGACGGCCAGGGGGAGTAGGCAGCCTGCTGCGCCTGGCCGCCGTGCGGCGGTCCGGCGCAGCAGGGAAGGCACTGACCTTCTTCGAAGTGGATTCCAGAGGCGAGCCTTCGGCGGAGTCCAGAGGCAGAGCTTCTGGCCTTGCCTGCCTTTTCAGGGAAGGAGCAGCACGTCGTCCTCGGTCGGCTCGCTGTGCGCGGCCCTGGCGAGGTCACGCATCAGCTGGTCGGCGACGGGGACGCGGTAGTGGATCGGGTCCCAGTAGTGGGTGCGGTCGCGGGTGATCGGGCTGGGGATCATGAAGTCGGCGACGGTGACGTTGGGGATGGCGGCGACGTCGCGGACCACGACCTGCTTGCAGGTGGTCCATTTCTGCGCGGTGATGGTGCCGGGGTGGCCCTGCTGCTCCAGGCTGTCAGGGGTGAAGAACAGGAGCTTGCGGGTCGCGGGGGGGAGGAGGCGCAGGGCGGGGACGAGCAGGGAGAGCGTGCGCTGCGGCGGGGGCGTGGCCGGGGCAGGGTCGGTGGGGGGGTAGCCCCAGGCGGCAAAGGCGGCGTCGACGCGGGCAGGGTCGTAGGCGGCCTCGGGGGGAAGGAAATCGGTGTAGCCGTCGAGGCCGTAGCGGGGGTGCTTCAGGCCGAGCATGGTCCACAGCTCGCTTGCGGACTCCTGCAGGGCGTAGAGGTTGAACACCTGAGCGTAGCCGGGCCAGCGTGAGGTCTGGTACATCCAGTCGGGGAAGGGGCGGGCGTTGCGCTCGATCGTCTCGCCGAGGCGGCACCAGCTGTCGTCGAGTCCGATGATCACGGTGGCGGGGCTCGGGTGGGTGCGGGCGAAGACCTCCAGCAGGCGGGTCTGTTCCCAGGCGGTGGCGCTGTTCATGGAGAGGTTGGCGAAGTGGCCGCCCAGGGTGGCGTCGAGCACCTGCGGGCGGAGCAGGCGGCTGGTCGAGGTGCCGAGCACGATTGAGTCGAAGCGGGGGGAGCGGGCGAGGGCGGGGAAAGTGTAGCGGGCGTTGGTGGTCACGGGCACGCGGGGCAGAGCGGGCGCACCGGGCAGAGCGTTCCAGGGGTCGATGGTGACGATGGCGCCGTAGAGCAGGGCGGTGGTCGCCAGGGTGGCGAGTGCGAGCGTGCGGAGGAAGCGGCGCCAGCGCGCGGCATCGGCGGGGGTGGTGGACAGGGGCGGGCCGGCCGCGAAGCCGTCGGCGCGGTGAGGGGGCAGGGCGGGAGGGCTGGTGCGGCCCGGGGTTCTGCCCGTGCCGGGGCCTTTGCCGGAGCCGCTGCCTTTGCCGGCGCCCCTGCCGGAGCCTGGGCCAAGGGCAGCGCCGGAGCGGAGCCGGGCCATTGCAGAGGGCGTCGAGCTGGCGGGCGGAGTGCCGGGCGGCTTGCGGCCGGGGGGGCGTCTAGAAGCGGAAATAGATGAACTCATTGGGGACGCGGCCGCCGATCAGGAGGAGCAGGAAGGCGAAGGCTGCGGCGGCGGGGAGCGCCAGCCAGGGGTTCGGGCGAATCGTCGCGAGCGCGGCCTGCTGGCTGGTGGGGCCGAAGGTGGCGACGAGGGCGGCGATCGCGACGACAGGAAGGTTCTCCACGTGGACATGGCCGACGCCGGTGCTGTCGGCCATGGAGCGCAGGACGGAGGCGGCGGTGTCAAAACTGGGGGCACGGAAGATGACCCAGGTGGCAATCACGAACAGCATGGTCATCGGCCAGCCAATGGCGCGGGGGAGGCGCAGGCCGGTGCGACTCCAGGCGGTGTTGGCGGCCAGGGCTGCGCCGTGCAGGCCGCCCCAGGCGACGAAGCTCCAGGCGGCGCCGTGCCACAGACCGCCGAGCAGCATGGTCAGCACGACGTTGAGCGGCTGGCGCCAGGCGGGGACGCGGCTGCCGCCGAGGGGAATGTAGAGGTAGTCGCGCAGGAAGCGGCTCAGGGTGATGTGCCAGCGGCGCCAGAACTCGCGGATGGAGGCGGCGCGGTACGGGGCGTCGAAGTTGTAGGGCAGGCGCAGGCCGAACAGCAGGGCGAGGCCGATCGCCATGTCGGAGTAGCCGGAGAAGTCGAAGTAGATCTGCAGCGTGTAGGTGCCGGCCGCCGCCCAGGCCTCGGCGAGGTTGAGGGGGGTGGTGGCGGCCTTCGCGAACAGGGGGTCGCAGACCAGGGCGAGGGTGTCGGCGAGGGCGGCCTTCTTGGCCAGGCCGATGGTGAAGAGGACGGCGCCGCGGGCGGCAAGCTCCGCCATGTGGGGGCCGCGGGGGGTAGAGGCGAACTGCGGCACGATCTCGTTGTGGCGGACCAGGGGGCCTGCGATGAGCTGCGGGAAGAAGGTCACGAACTCCAGGAAGTCGAGCAGGCGGTAGACGTGGCGGTCGCCGCGGCGCAGGTCGAGCAGGTAGGACAGCTTCTGGAACACGAAGAAGCTGATGCCGAGCGGGAGCACGATGTCCCAGGGCCCGAAGGGGATGCCGGCGAGGCCGTCGACGTTGGCCTTCGCGAAGTTGGCGTACTTGAACCATGCGAGAGTGGCGAGGTTGAGCGCGATCGCGGCGTCGAGGATCCAGCGGGCCTCGCGGCGCGCGGGGTAGAGGCCGCGCCAGACGCCGGAGCGGCCGGCCCAGAGCTTGACCAGCAGCCAGTTGGCGAGCGCCAAGGCGAGCAGCATCAGCGCGTAGGGCTGGCTCCAGGCGGCGTAGAACACCAGCGAGGTCGAGACGAGGACGAGCTGTCGCAGCCTGCGGTCGTAGGAGACCAGGTGGAAGAGCAGCAGGACCGGGGGCAGGAAGCCGATCAGGAAGAACTGGGTGGAGAACAGCACCGCTCAGGGCGCCTGCAGGAACAGGCCGACGGTCAGCGCCGCGCCGATCAGCACCACGCCGGCGCGCAGCACGCGCTCGTTGGCGCGCAGCAGCAGCCAGGCGCCGAGCTGGCCGCCGACGATGGAGCCGGCCGCGAGCACGGCGACAGGGATCCAGCGCACCTGGGGCGAGAACACGAAGATCAGCATGGCCGAGGCGTTCATGACGCCGGCAAGCACGTTCTTGGTGGCGCCGGCTTGGCGCATGGTCTGGCCGGCGACCGAGAGGGCGGCGAGCATCAGGAAGCCGATGCCACCGCCGAAGTAGCCGCCGTAGATCGAGATCGCGGACTGTGCGGCCGCCGCGGGCCAGGGGCCGAGGGCGCGGCGCGGGGGCGTGGCGGGCGTGGGCGCCGGGCGGCGGAAGCTGCCCCAGGCGAAGACGGCGGTGGCGAACAGCACCAGCCAGGGCACGAGGCGGGCGAAGAAGTCAGCGGGAGTTTCGAGCAGAAGCACGGCGCCGATCGCGCCGCCGGCCAGGCTGATGGCGACGAGGGCGCGGAGGGACAGCGGGCCGGCGCCGGCGGCGTTGTGGCGCACGGCCCAGCCGGTGGCGAGCTGGCCGGGGAACAGGGCGATGGTGGAGGTGATGTTGGCGGCGCGGGCGTCCACGCCGGTCAGCAGCAGGACGGCGAAGGTGACGAAGGAGCCGCCGCCGGCGAGCGCGTTCTGGGCGCCGGCCCAGAGCGCGGCGAGGAAGAGGATCAGGATGGTCATCGGGAGCACCATGCCGGGTCGGCGAGGGAAGGGGTAGGCAGGAAGCAAGGCCGGGCCCTGCCCGGACCCGCCAAAGGGCCGAGCCCTTTGG
Organism: uncultured Acetobacteraceae bacterium; assembly: GCA_964236315.1. Classification (GTDB taxonomy): domain Bacteria; phylum Pseudomonadota; class Alphaproteobacteria; order Acetobacterales; family Acetobacteraceae; genus CAXSEF01. The sequence goes on from CAXSER010000193.1 coordinate 4,576, forward strand.
AAACCCTTTCCGTAAGAGAGGCCGGTCCAGGGCGGCTCGCCCTGGCGGAGTCCAGAGGCAGAGCCTCTGGCCTTGCCTTCGGCAGGCGTATTCGGTCGGCCGGGCACTTGCCTCGGTTGCGGAACGGCTGACATTCTCGCGCGAGGGACCGGGAGAGCGGGATGAGCCAGGCGACTGCGGAAACTCCGGAGCAGGCGCTGGCGCGCGCGGTGCAGGCGGGCACGGCGGGGCGGGTGTCGGAGGCGCGGGGGATCTGCCAGGACGTGCTGGCCGCGCACGCCGAGCATCCTGCGGCGCTGGCGCTGATGGGGAGCCTGGCGGGGCGGTCGGGGCAGCTCGACGAGGCGATGGCGCTGCTGGAGCGCGCGGTGGCGCGGCTGCCGGAGGTATCGTCGTGGCACGCGAACCTGTGCTCGCTGTACCGGGCGGTGAACCGGCTCGACGACGCGCTGCGGGCGGGGCAGGAGGCGGTGCGGCTGGCGCCGGACAACGCGCCGCACCGGGTGGACCTGGGGCTGGTGCACCTGACGCGCTCGGAGAACCAGGCGGCACTGGGGTGTTTCGTCGCGGCACTCGGGCGGGACGCGGAGAATGCCAACGCGCACATGGCGCTCGGCGAGCTGCTGCTGTCGCTGGGGGAGTTCCGGCCGGGGTGGCTGGAGTACGAGTGGCGCAACAAGCTGGACCAGGCGAAGGGCACGCTGCCGAAGATGAACGCGGCGGCGTGGAACGGCATGCGGATGCCGGGCGCGCGGGTGCTGCTGGTGGCGGACCAGGGGTTCGGGGACATGATGCAGTTCGCCCGCTACATCCCGAAGGTGGCGGAGCGGGTGGGCGAGGTCGTCGTCGGATGGGGGCCGGAGGTGGTGGCGCTGCTGGCGGGCACGCCGGGGGTGGCGGCGGCGTACGTGCGGTTCGCGGACATCCCGCCGCACGATGCGTACTGCCTGATGTCGTCGCTGCCGGGGCTGTTCGGGACGGAGCTGGAGAGCGTGCCGTGGAGCGGGCCGTACCTGCACGCGGACCCGGGCAAGCGCGCGGAGTGGGCGGCGCGGCTGGGGGCGAGGACGGGGCGGCGGCGGGTGGGGCTGGCGTGGGCGGGGCGGCCGACGCATCCGAACAACGCGCGGCGCTCGGTGGGGCTCGCGGATCTGGCACCGATCCTGGCGGTGGAGGGAATCGAGTTCGTCACGGTGCAGAAGCCGGTGTCGGAGGCGGACCAGGCGTGGCTGCGGGGGTGGCCGCAGGTGCGCGAGGTGTCGGCGCACCTGGCGGATTTCGCGGACACGGCGGCGCTGCTGGCGAACCTGGACCTGCTGGTCAGCGTGGACACGTCGGTGGTGCATCTGGCCGGCGCGCTGGGGGTGGCGTGCTGGGTGCTGGTGCCCAGGCCTGCGGACTGGCGGTGGCTGCACGGGCGG
>CAXSER010000194.1:0-5993 GCA_964236315.1 uncultured Acetobacteraceae bacterium
GGCGACCGATTTTCTCGGCGGGCAACTGCCCGGCATGAACCAGGGCATGATCGACTTCCTGCGGCATGGCCCCGAGTTCGTGCAGCAGCGCCTGGATAAGCAGCGCGCGATCGGGCTGCCGACGCAGGGCGGGGCGGGTGGCGGCCATGCGCCGATGCCGTCGGCGACGCGGATGATGAGCGAACGTCAGGTCGAGCCGGGCCAGGTGGACGGGACGGGGCGGGACGGGCGCATCACCAAGGGCGACGTGATCGACTTCCTGTCGCGCCCGGCGCCGGCGAGGCCCGCCCCCGCCGCGCCGAAGGCCGCGCGCGAGCCGGACGCGCGGGAGGAGCGGGTCAAGATGACCCGCCTGCGCAAGACGATCGCGAACCGGCTGAAGGAGGCGCAGAACACCGCGGCGATGCTGACCACCTTCAACGAGGTGGACATGTCGGCGGCGATGGCGCTGCGCTCGGAGTATCGAGAGGCGTTCGAGAAGAAGCACGGCGGCGTGCGCCTGGGCTTCATGGGGTTCTTCGTGCGGGCCTGCGTGGCGGCGCTGCAGGAGTTCCCGGCGGTCAACGCGGAGATCGACGGCGACGAGATCGTCTACAAGAAGTTCGTCCACATGGGCATCGCCGTAGGCGGCGCGAACGGGCTCGTGGTGCCGGTGATCCGCGACGCGGACGCGATGAGCCTGGCCGAGGTCGAGGCGGCGGTCGGCGGGTTCGGCAAGCGGGCGCGCGACGGCAGCCTCAAGCTGGACGAGCTGGCGGGGGGGACGTTCTCGATCACCAACGGGGGCGTCTACGGGTCGCTGATGAGCACGCCGATCCTCAATCCGCCGCAGTCGGCGATCCTGGGGATGCACAAGATCCAGGAGCGGCCGATCGCGGTGAAGGGGCAGGTGGTGATCCGGCCGATGATGTACCTGGCCCTGTCGTACGACCACAGGATCGTGGACGGGAAGGAGGCGGTCAGCTTCCTCGTGCGGGTCAAGGAAGGCGTCGAGGACCCGCGCCGGCTGCTGCTGGGGCTGTAGGAAGCAAGGCCGGGCCCTGCCCGGACCCGCCCCTGCTTCAAGACGGGGGCGAGCCGCCCCTGGACCGGCATTTCATAAGTCATCGGAAGCCCCATTTCCGGGGCTGCGGGTGATGCGGCCCGACATCTTTCTTCAGGAATGCCGGTCCAGGGGCGCTGCCCCTGGCGGATCCAGGGCAGAGCCCTGGCCTTGTCTTTCTCAGGGGTGCTCTCCATGGCTGATTCGTTCGATCTCATCGTCATCGGCGCGGGCCCCGGCGGCTACGTGTGCGCGATCCGCGCAGCGCAGCTCGGCCTGAAGGTGGCGTGCGTGGAGAAGCGGGCGACGCTGGGCGGGACGTGCCTGAACATCGGCTGCATCCCGTCCAAGGCGCTGCTGCAGTCGAGCGAGAACTTCCACGAGGTGCTGCACGGCTTCAAGGAGCACGGCATCGACGTGGAGGGCGTGACGCTCGACCTCGCGCAGATGCAGAGGCGCAAGGCGTCGGTGGTGGAGGCCAACGTCAAGGGCGTGGAGTTCCTGTTCCGCAAGAACAAGGTGACCTGGCTGAAGGGCGAGGCGCTGCTGGTGTCGTCCGACGAGGAGGGCGTGCGGGTGCGCGTCGCGGGCGAGGAGTATCTCGCGAAGGACGTCGTGGTCGCGACCGGGAGCGAGAGCATCCAGCTGTCGGGCGTGGCGGTGGACGAGAAGCGGATCGTGACGTCGACGGGGGCGCTGGAGCTCGACGCGGTGCCGGGACACCTGGTGGTGATCGGCGGCGGCTACATCGGGCTGGAGCTGGGCAGCGTGTGGCACCGGCTCGGGGCGGAGGTCACCGTCGTGGAGTATCTCGACCGGCTGGTGCCGGGGATGGACGGGGAGGTCGGCAGGACGTTCGAGCGGGTGCTCGGCAAGCAGGGGCTGACGTTCCGGCTGTCGACGAAGGTGACGGGGGCGCGGCTCGACGGCGAGGAGGTGGTGCTGAGCGTGGAGCCGGCGGCGGGCGGGGAGGCAGTGGAGATCCGCGCCGACGTGGTGCTGGTGGCGATCGGGCGGCGTCCGCTCACGGCGGGGCTCGGGCTGGGGCGGGTCGGCGTGGCGCTGGACGAGCGCGGGTTCGTGCGCACGGACGAGCACTACGCGACCAACGTGAAGGGGGTGCGCGCGATCGGCGACGTGCGCGGCGGGCTGCTGCTGGCGCACAAGGCGGAGGAGGAGGGCGTGGCCTGCGCCGAGCTGATCGCCGGCAAGGCCGGGCACGTGAACTACGGGGTGATCCCGGGGGTCGTCTACACCTGGCCGGAGGTGGCCTCGATCGGGCGCACCGAGGAGCAGCTCCGCGCGGACGGGGTGGAGTATGCCGTCGGGCGGTTCCCGTTCACGGCGAACGGGCGGGCGCGGGCGATGGGTTCGACCGAAGGGTTCGTGAAGATCCTGGCCGACAAGCGGACCGACCGCATCCTGGGGGCGCACATCATCGGGCCGGACGCGGGGACGATCATCGCGGAGCTGGCGACGGCGATGGAGTTCGAGGCGAGCAGCGAGGACGTGGCGCGGATCTGCCACGCGCACCCGAGCCTGAACGAGGCGGTCAAGGAGGCGGCGCTGGCGGTCGAGGGGCGGGCGCTGCACATCTGAGGGCGGCGGCGAGGAAGACAGGAAGCAAGCAAGGCCGGGCTCTGCCCGGACCCGCCAAAGGCCAGGGGCCTTTGGAAACCCATCCCTTAAGTAATGGATTCCAAAGGCGAGCCTTTGGCGGAGTTTGAGGCAGAGCCTCAACCTTGCTTGCTGCCTTCTTCCGAAACGACAAGCCGGCATGACGGGCTGGCCCCCTGTCACGGGGGGCGTGACAGGGGCGTCCTGCCGCCCGTGACGGATCGGGGGTTTGCGGGGGGGCGCTGTCACGCGTGGCAGGACGTTTCCGTGCCTTGCCGGGAGGCGGCCTGGTGCGGGGTCAGTCGAACAGGGAGCTGACGGAGCTTTCGTCGGAGATGCGGCGCATGGCCTCGGCGAGCAGGGGCGCGATGGTGGTCTGGCGCACGTTCTGGGCGAGGCGGACGGCTTCGGTCGCGAGGATGCTGTCGGTGATGGTCATCATCTCGATCGGCGAGGAGGCGATGCGCGCGACGGCACCCCCGGACAGCACGCCGTGGGTGATGTAGACGCCGGCCGAACTGGCGCCGTTGGCGATCAGGGCGGCGGCGCCGTTGCACAGGGTGCCGCCGGAGTCGCAGATGTCGTCGACCAGGATGCAGTGGCGGCCGGCGACGTCGCCGATGACGTTCATCACCTCGGAGACGCCGGCGCGCTCGCGGCGCTTGTCGATGATGGCGAGGTCGACGTTGAGGCGCTTGGCGAGGGCGCGGGCGCGGACCACGCCGCCGACGTCGGGGGAGACGATCATCAGGTCGCGGCCGACGTAGCGCTCCTGGATCTCGTGGACGAAGAGGGGGGCGGCGAACAGGTTGTCGACGGGAATGTCGAAGAAGCCCTGGATCTGGGCGGCGTGCAGATCCATCGTCAGCACGCGGTTGGCGCCGGCCTCGGTGATGAGGTTGGCGACGAGCTTGGCGCTGATCGGCGAGCGCGGGCTCGATTTTCGGTCCTGGCGGGCATAGCCGAAGTAGGGGATCACCGCCGTCACCCTGCGTGCCGAGCCGCGCCTGAGCGCGTCGAGCATGATGAGCAGCTCCATCAGGTTGTCGTTGGCCGGGTAGGAGGTGCTCTGGATGACGAAGACGTCCTCGCCGCGCACGTTCTCCTGGATCTCGACGAACACCTCCATGTCGGCGAAGCGGCGGACGGAGGCGCGGGTCAGAGGCAGGCCCAGCGTGGCGGCGACGGCCTCGGCGAGGGGGCGGTTGCTGTTGCAGGCGACGATCTTCATGACGCGGGCTTCATGCGGCGATCTTCCGAGGAACAGCAGGCGAGCGCGTTCTAGCAATGAGGCAGGCGTGTGTCACTGCCGGCGGCGACGGGCGACGGCCCGCCTGCCTGCGCGGGGGAAGGCATGCGTGGAAGGCAGCCGCCGCGCCGCGCGCCCTCAGCTTGCGGCGGATGCGGCTTTCGGCGGTGCGGGCGCAGGCCCCGGCTTTGCGGCGGCCGGCTTCGTTGCGGTCGGCTTGCCGGGCGTGGGCTTGCGCCGGCCGGAGGAGTTGGTGATGACGTCGTGGATGCCGGAGGCGGCCTGCTGCGCCACGACGAGGGCGACGTCGCCCCAGTAGACGTCGAGCGTGCCCTTGGGGACGTCGTTGAGCTGGGCGACGCGGCCGGACTCGCGGCCCTCGTTGTCGACGACGATCCAGGTGACCTCGACGCGCTCGGTGCCGTGCGGGTCGGGCACCACGTGGACCTCGCCGCGCACGGTGAAGTCGGCGTCGCGCGCGCTGGCCTGCACCACGTCGCCGGTGTCGGGGAGCTGCAGGCGGAGCTGGCGGGCCAGGGCGGTGTTGCCGTCGCCGGGGGCGCCGGTGACGCCCGAGAAGAAGATGCGGGCGGGGCGGTTGACCAGGCTGTTGGGGTCGCTCTGGCGGATGGCGGCGTCCACCGAGGTCATCAGGGCGATGATTTTCGGCGCGGACGTGGTGGTTTCCGCGCGCAGCATGGCGGGGTCGCCGGAGGCCCAGCGCGCGGCGGGGACGGGGGTGCCGTCGGTGGTGCCCTGCGTCTCGCCCTTCGGGTTGAGCAGCGCGTAGCTGGGCGTGACGGTGGCGCCATGCAGGGTCGCGGACAGGCGGAGCTGCCAGTCGTCTCGGCGGGGGGGCGAGGCGGCGGCGGGGATCGCCTGGTCGTCGAGGGCGTGCGCGGCCATCACCGACCACACGGAGGCGGCCTGGTCGGAGAGCATGGAGGTCGCGGGCGTCGGCACGTCGAGGCGGGACGGCGGGGGGTGCGACAGGCGCTGGGCGGTGGCGCCGGGGTGGCCGAGGAAGGGCTGGGGCAGGTCGCCGCAGCCGGCGAGGAGGGCGGCGAGGGACAGGGCAAGGCAAGGCCAGGGCTCTGCCCCATGTCCTGGAAGCGGGGACCCGCCAGGGGCGGCGCCCCTGGACCGGCGCATGAAAGGGGGCGGAGGCCTGCTCGTAGGAGTTTCCAAAGGCGAGCCTTTGGCGGAGTCCAGAGGCAGAGCCTCTGGCCTTGCTTGCTGCTCAGCCATGCCGGTCTCCGGGGTGCGAGGCGATCACGGACATCTGGTGCCCGATCGCGCCGCCGCCGGCCAGGGTGCGGCGGCGGTGGCTGAAGAACAGGTCCGGCTCGGCGGCGGTGTCGCGGGCGCAGGCGGAGACGGTGTGGCCGGGCAGGGCTGCGCGCAGGCGGGCGGCGCAGTAGCCGGCGAGGTCGAAGTGCCAGCGGTCCGGGCGACCGTCGCGGAAGAACGCCGCGGCGGGGAGCGGGCCGGCGAGCACGGCGTCGCGCAGGTCGGCGGCGACCTCGTAGGAGGGCTGGGCGATGCAGGGGCCGACGGCGGCGTGGATGCGGGCGCGGTCGGCGCCGAGGGCGAGCATGGCGTCGATCGTGGCCTCCAGGATGCCGGCGACGGCGCCGCGCCAGCCGGCGTGGGCGGCGGCGACGATGCCGGCCTCCGGGTCGGCGAACAGCACGGGGGCGCAGTCGGCGGTGATGATGCCGAGCGCGAAGTCGGGGCAGGCGGTGACGAGGGCGTCGGCGCGGGGGCCCTGGCCGGGGAGCCACGGGGCATCGACGGTGGCGACGGCGGTGCCGTGGACCTGGGTGACGCCGAGCATGCGCTCCGGGGGAGTGCCGAGGGCGCGGGCGGCGAGGGCGCGGTTGGCGGCGACGTCGGCGGGGTCGTCGCCACCGGACAGGCTGCCGTTGAGGCTGGCGTAGGGGCCCCGGGAGACGCCGCCGCGGCGGGTGAAGAAGCCGTGGCGGGCGGGCAGGGGGGCGGCGAGGAACTCGGCGGTCATCGGGCGGGGTCCGGCAAGGGGGCGGGGTCCTGGCTGGTGGTGTCGGCGGGCGGGCCGGAGGGGGG
>CAXSER010000195.1:0-5974 GCA_964236315.1 uncultured Acetobacteraceae bacterium
GGGCCCGCGCGGGCCGATGCTGCCGGAGGCAGGCCCGCGCGGGATGCGCGGGCCGGCGCGGGGTCAGCGGTAGAGGGCGTGCGGCAGGCCGAGCGAGGGGGCGGGCACGGAGGCGCGGCTCATGCCGATGTCGGCCAGCTCGCGGTCGGAGAGGCCGGACAGCTCGGCGGCCAGGGCGCGGCGCTGGCGCAGGTCGCGCAGGCGGGCGGCGACGTGGTGGGCGGCCGAGGCGAGCGAGGCGCCGAGGTGGAGCGAGGGGGCATTGGTGGAGAAGGTACGGGCGGTCATGGAAGATGGTCCTCAGGCCTGTCGTGAGCGGCCTCGGGTCCCGGGCCGCCGCGTGATGCAGACGGAATATGCCTGTTTCGGCAGCGTGATGCCCGTGTTTTGGGCAAGTCTCAGACCTGCGCTGCGCGCATGATGGTGGAGAGTGGCATGTCGGATCGTGTGGGCTTGGCGATGGAGGACAGGCTGGGGGCGGTGCGCGCGGAGCTGGCGCGGCAGGGGCTCGACGGGCTGCTGGTGCCGAAGGGGGACGAGCACCTGGGGGAGTACGTGCCGCCGTCGGCGGAGCGGCTGGCGTGGCTGACCGGGTTCACCGGGAGCGCGGGGCTGGCGGTGGTGCTTGCGGGGCGGGCGGCGGTGTTCACGGACGGGCGCTACACGCTGCAGCTGGCGCAGGAGGCGGGGCCGGCGTGGGAGCGGCTGCACCTGACGGAGACGCCGCCGCCGGCGTGGCTTGCGGGGGTCGTGCCGAAGGGGGCGCGGGTGGGCTACGACCCGTGGCTGTTCAGCGAGGCGGAGGTGGCGCGCTACGCGGCGGCGGGGGTCGTGCTGGTGGCGTCGGGCTCGAACCCGGTGGACGCGGCGTGGGCGGACCGCCCTGCCCCGCCGTGCGCGCCGGCGGTGGTGCAGACGCTGGCGTTCGCGGGGGTGGCGTCGGGGGAGAAGCGGGGGGCGGTGGCCGAGGCGCTGCGGGCGGCCGGGGAGGACGCGGCGGTGCTGGGCGATCCGGCGTCGCTGGCCTGGCTGCTCAACATACGCGGCGGGGACGTGGCGTTCACGCCGTTCGCGCTGGGGTTCGCGCTGGTGCACTCGGACGCGCGGGTCTCGCTGTTCATGGACCCGGGCAAGCTCGGGGACGAGGTCAGGGCGTGGCTCGGCAACGAGGTGTCGGTGCAGGCGCCGGCAGCGCTGGCGGGGGTGCTCGGGGCGATGGGCGGGCAGCGGGTGCGGGTGGACGAGCAGAGGACGGCGGCGTGGTTCGCGCAGACGCTGCGGGCGGCCGGCGCGGTCGTGGTGGCGGGGGTCGATCCTTGTTCGTTGCCGAAGGCGTGCAAGAACGCGGTGGAGCAGGCGGGCGCCAGGGCAGCGCACCTGCGCGACGCGGTGGCGGTGTGCCGGTTCCTGCACTGGATGGACGGGCGGCGCGGGGAGACGGAGATGTCGGCGGCCGCGAAGCTGCTTGCGTTGCGGGCGGAGGCGGAGTCGTTCCGGGGAGAGAGCTTCCCGGCGATCACCGGGGCGGGGGAGCACGGGGCGGTCATCCACTACCGGGCGTCGGCAGGGAGCGACCGGGCGATCGGGGGCGACGAGGTGTACCTGATCGACAGCGGGGGGCAGTATGCCGACGGCACCACGGACGTGACGCGCACGCTGTGGACCGGGCCGGGGGTGGCGCCGGAGGAGGTGCGCGAGCGGGCGACGCGGGTGCTGCAGGGGCACATCGCGGTGGCGAGCCTGGCGTTCCCGAAGGGGGTGGCCGGGCCGCACCTGGATTCGTTCGCGCGCCGGGCACTGTGGGACGTGGGGCTCGACTACGACCACGGCACCGGGCACGGGGTGGGCAGCTACCTGTCTGTGCACGAGGGGCCGATCGGGCTGTCGCGGGCGGCGCGCGCGGTCGCGTTCGAGGCGGGGATGATCGTGTCGGACGAGCCGGGGTTCTACCTGGCGGGCGGCTACGGCATCCGGCTGGAGAACCTGCTGCTGGTGCAGGCGGCCGAGGTGGGCGGCGGGCGGTTCCTGCGGTTCGAGACGCTGACGCTGGCGCCGTTCGACCGGGGGCTGATCGCGCCAGGGCTGCTGACGGCGGCGGAAGCGGCGTGGCTGGATTCGTACCACGCGCGGGTGCTGGCGGAGGTGGGGCCGCTGCTGGAACCGGCGGCGCGGGCGTGGCTCGAAGGGGCGTGCGCGCCGGTGGCGGCGTGAGCGGGGACGAGGCCGCGCCGCGGGGGCGGAGTTCGTATCGGCACTGGTACGACGTCGGGCTGCGCTACAACGACACGGACCGGCAGGGGCACGTCAACAACGTGGCGTTCGGCACGTTCTGCGAGCAGGGGCGGGCGGACTTCCTGCTCGGCGCGGCGGCGCCGGCGCTGCCGGAAGGGGCGAGCTTCGTGCTGGCGCGGATCTGCCTGGACTACCTGCACGAGGTGTTCTGGCCGGGGACGGTGTCGGTGGGCACGGGCGTGCTGGGGGTGGGGCGCAGCTCGATGCGGCTGGCGCAGGGGCTGTTCGTGGGCGAGGCGTGCGTGGCGGCGGCGACCAGCGTGATCGTGCTGGTGGACGCACAGGGGCGGCCGATGGCGTGGCCGGAGGCGGTGCGGGGGGCGTTGCCGGGGGTCGCGGGGTAAGGAAGGCCAGAGGCTCTGCCTCTGGACTCCGCCAAAGGCTGCGCCCTTGGAACGCATCCCTTGAGAAAGGCCGGTCCAGGGGCGGCTCGCCCCTGGCGGGTTTGGGCGTAGCCGCCCGAAGGTTCCGACGACCCGCCCGGGTCGTTGGAAGGGGCAGCGGAGGGAGAGCCCAGGCCTGCCTGCCTCAGTGGTCGAGGCGTTTGTCGATGCGCACGGCGACGTGGTTCTTGCTGCGGCCGATGTGCCCTTCGAACAGCGGCGTGGTGCCGCAGCGGAGCTGGACCGGCGCGCCGGGGCGGGTGTCGAGGGTGATGTTGTCGCCGACCCTGAGGGAGGCGATGTCGGACAGGCGCATGTGCTGCTCGGCGAGCACGACGTCGAGCTCGACCTCGGTGCGGCGCAGCTCCTCGCTGAGGTGGGTCTCCCAGATCAGGTCGCGGCCGAACTTCTCGCCGATGAACTGCTGCAGCAGCAGCTCGCGCACCGGCTCCAGCGTGGCATAGGGCAGCAGCACCTCGATGCGGCCGCGGCGCTCGTCCATCTCGACGTCGATGCGGACGAGGATGGTGGAGTTGGACTGGCGCGAGATGGCGGCGAAGCGCGGGTTGGTCTCCAGGCGGTCGTAGCGGAAGGTGACGGCGCAGACGGGGTCGAAGCTCTCGGCCAGGTCGCCGAGCACGACGCGGATCAGCCGCTCGACGAGGGAGCGCTCGATGGTGGTGTAGGGGCGGCCGTCGATCTTGGCGGCGGTGGTGCTGGCGCGGCCGCCGAGCAGGACGTCGACGATGGAGTAGATCATCGCGCTGTCGACCAGGATGAGGCCCTGGTTGTCCCACTCCTCGGCGGTGAAGACGGCGAGCATGCAGGGCATCGGGATGGTGTTGAGGTAGTCGCCGAAGCGCATCGACATCACGCCGCTGACGGAGACCTCGACGTTGTCGCCGGTGAAGTTGCGCAGCGAGGTCGAGAGGATGCGCGCGAGGCGGTCGAACACGATCTCGAGCATCGGCAGACGCTCGTGGTTGACGAGGCCGGCGTCGATGATGCGCTGCATGCAGCAGACGCCGTCGATCTCGCCGCCGGGGCCGTCGAGGCCGAGCAGGCTGTCGATCTCGTCCTGGTTGAGCACCATCTCGGTGCGCAGCGGCGCGTCGGCCTCGGCGGCCCAGCTGGCGGCGAGGTCGTCCTCCGGGTCGTCGGCGACGGTGCTGCCCGCGTTGTCGCCCGCAGTCTCGCTCACGGTTCCGCTCCGGCCGTCAGGACGCTGCGAGCAGGCGGTCGATGTCGGCCTGCTCCATCGCGGCGGCGGGGAGCTGGGGGCCGTTCAGCAGGCCCCTGCCCGGGAGGACGCCGCGCGGCGTCCTGGGGCGGCCGAAGGCGTCGTGCAGGTCGCCGACCCTGGCCTCGATCGTCTGCAGCGTGGCGACGATCTTGGCGATGCGCTGGCCGGTGATGTCCTGGAAGCTGCAGGCCTCGTAGATGCGGGTGGTGATGCCGCCCACGGCGCGCGAGGCGGCCCTGGGCAGGGTGGCGGCGAGGGCGTCGATGGCCTCGCAGCACCCGAGGATGGTGTCGGTGGCCTGCGCGGTGTGGGTCACGATCGCGTCGAGCTCGTCGGTGGCGCAGGGGATCTGGGTGCCGGAGATGTCGTCGGCCGACAGGATGGCGACCTCGCGGCGCATGAGGGTGATGGCCTCGCCGAGCTGGTCGATCTCGGCGAGCAGGGTCTGCTGGCGCCGGTCGTGGATGGCCAGGGCGAGGACGTGGCAGGCGAGCTCGGCCAGGCCGCTGCCGGGGTGCGAGGGGGACAGCTCGCGTAGCCGCGCCGCGATCTGGACGGCGTCAAGCATGGACGACCTTCTCGATCTTCTCGCGCAGGGTCTCGGCGCTGAACGGCTTGACGATGTAGTTCGACACGCCGGCCTGCTTGGCGGCGATGACGTTCTCGGTCTTGCTCTCGGCGGTGACCATGATGAACGGGGTGGCGCGCAGCCGCTCGTCGGCGCGCACGTGCTGCAGCAGCTCGAAGCCGGTCATCGGCGCCATGTTCCAGTCGCTGATGACCAGGCCGAAGTTGCCGGCGCGCAGCTTGGCCAGGGCCTCGGCGCCCTCGGCGGCCTCCTCGACGTCCTCGAGGTCGATCTGCTTGAGCAGGTTGCGGATGATGCGCAGCATCGTCTTGTAGTCGTCGACGATGAGCACCTTCGTCGCCTTATTGATCGCCATCCCGCTCTCCCTGCCCTGCCGGCCGTCCTGGCCGGCGACCCGGTCGAGACTAGCGTCGCATGGTGACCGCGAGGTTAACCCGGTCGGGTCAGTGCGGGCGGGTCATGCCAGGCGGTAGGCGCCGCGGCTCGACGGCAGGGGTGCGAGGCTCGCGGTCAGGCCCAGCGCGGACTCGGCGCCGCCGAGGTAGAGCACGCCGTCGGGCGCGAGGCGGCGGGCCAGCGACTCCAGCACGCGCGACTTTGTCTTGGTGTCGAAATAGATCAGCACGTTGCGGCAGAACACGACGTCGAAGCAGCCCAGCGGCGAAAGGTCGTCGAGCAGGTTGTGGGTGCGGAACTCGACCCGGGCGCGCAGGGCCTCCGAGATCCGCCAGCCGCCGGCCTCGGGGGCGAAGTGGCGGGCCAGCATGGCGGCGGGCAGGCCGCGGCCCACCTCCAGGCGGCTGTACAGGCCGGCGCGGGCGCGCTCGATCCTCTCGCGGGCGATGTCGGTGCCCAGGATGCGCGGGGGGCGGCGCTCCGCCCAGGGACCGTCGGCCAGCAGCATGGCGAGCGAGTACGCCTCCTGGCCGCAGGAGGCGGCGGCGGACCACAGGCGCAGCGGCGCGCCGGGGAGGCGCTCGGCGTGCAGGCGGGGCAGGACCACCTCGCGCAGGTGGGCGAACGGGCGGCCGTCGCGGAAGAACAGGGTCTCGCCGGTGGTCATCGCCTCCACCACCTCGCGCTCCAGGGCGCAGCCGGGGGCGGCGAGGACGCGCTCGGCCAGGGCGGCCAGGTCGTGCAGGGATTCGCGGCGCAGCACCGGGGCGAGTCGGGTTTCCAGGAGGTACTGCTTGTCGGGGCCGAGCATGAGGCCGGAGCGGGCCTTGAGCACGCCGGACAGCGCCTCGAACGCGGCGCTCATCGCGGGGGAGCCGGGCGGAGGGGGGGGACGGGCGGGTTCGGGGGGCGCGGGGTCGTGGCGCGGGAGGGCATGCCGGGTGGCGTCGGGGCGGGCGGCGTCGGGGCGGGCGGCGTCGGGGCGGGCGGCGTTGTGCGCGAGGACGAGGCGCGATCCGGCAGAAGGCGGGGGGACGGGGCGGGGGCGGAGAGCATGCGCAGGACGCGCGG
>CAXSER010000196.1:0-5965 GCA_964236315.1 uncultured Acetobacteraceae bacterium
TCCCGTCGGCGGTGCTGCGGCCGGGGGAGGTGTATTCCGAGGTGATCGAGTACGGGTTCGGGGTGGGGTGAAGGAAGGCCAGAGGCTCCGCCTCTGGACTCCGCCAAAGGCTGCGCCCTTGGAACGCATTCCTTGAGGAGGCCGGTCCAGGGGCGCTGCCCCTGGCGGGTCCAGGGCAGGGTCCTGGCCTTTCCTCTCAGGCGATCTCGCGCGTGAGCTTGCGGCGCATGGCGTCGGCGAAGCGGGCGTAGTCGGGGCAGGGCAGGGCGAAGCTGTCGGGGCCGCCGGTGACGCTGCGGGTGAAGGCGTCGACCAGGTCGGGCTCCTCGTGCAGGACGCACAGGCCATTGATCGTGACGCCGGCAGAGGCAAGGCGGTCGCGGATGGGGGCGGAGTCGGGGCCGTCGTTGGAGGCGCCGTCGCCGGCGAGGTCGATGATGCGGCGCTCGGGCGGGTCGGGGAGGCTCGCGAGGAGGGTTTCGGCGGCGAGGAGGGCGGCGCCGAGGGCGGTCAGGCCGGCGGGGACGGTGCGGGGAACGTCGTCGACGGCTTGGGCGAAGGCGGTCACGTCGTCGGGGGTGGCGAGGCGGGTCCAGGGGATCATGGTCTCCTGGGCGTCTCGGCCGGAGAAGACGAGGAGGGCGCAGAGGCTGGCGCGGGCGCGGCCGGTGGTGAGGCCCGCGGCGATCTCGGGGTCGCGCAGGGCGTCGGCGATGCCGCCGGCGATGAGGGCGAACTCGTCGTAGGTGACGCTGGCGGAGGCGTCGAAGGCGAGGAGGAGGGCGAGGTCGGGGGGCATGGGGGGCGGGCGGCGGGGATTCAGGCGGGTTCGGGGGTGAGGTCGATACCGTCGTAGAGCTCAGCGAGGGGGAAGGCGAGGGCGACGGTCTCGATTCTGAGATCACTGTCGTAGAAAATGCAGGGGGTGCCGCGCAGGCGGACGCTGATGGAGGTGGCAAGAGTGCGCTGAATCAGGGCGTCGGGGCGGTGCCGTCGGTCGTAGCCAGGGGTGTTCGCCATCAAATTCGTGGCGCAGGAGCTGGATGGACTTCCAGGTGAGGAACTCGGGAAAATCATAGATTGAGGGAGAAGTAAATAAACATGGCAATCCAGAATACTACTTCGTTACATTTGCTGACCCATACGTTAGTATTACATCGCCACTCTGGCCGCTTTTAAAAAGCTGGCTCAACATTTGATTAGCCGTTATCTCGAGATGTTGTTTTTCCAAAGGAGCATTAAAGCAGCCAAATAAAGTAGAAAACATTAACTTAGGCATTAGATCATATTGAGGTGAAAAGTATTCGACTTGCACGCGTTTATTATCGTCCAAGTGAGAATTTTTTGTAGCAGATGCACTTAATTTTATGCTAACAATTGACATCGACACGCCAGGATGTATACAGTAGTTTGCGCCACCAGAAAACTCCCAGGTGGTTATTAATTGAGCTGGGTTTGAAACACGTTGTGTTGCGGAAATTGAACCCAGTGGTGTAAGAGAAGGACAAGAGCGAGCTAACGCTTCGTAGGTAGCTCCTAGACTGATGTACAAGGAACGATCAAACTCGAATATTAGATATGGGAATTGTGCAGATGCGTTTGGATTATTTGTAAGCACTAGATCGACTGATACCGGAATTCTAATCTGATTTTTATTGTTAAATGACATTTCTGAGGCAAGTACGCGTATTTCCCATCCGAGTTCCAATCGTGGTATTGTCTGCCGGAGCATCTGATCACGTATCTGAAAGACTTCCATTAATAACGAACGATGGCCATTTCTAAAAAAAAATCCAGGAAAGTCATTTGTTCTACTTATATGAGGTCGACGCTCTGACGCAGGAACTAAAATGGCTAAATAGCCTGAACCGGGGCTCATCAAACTCTCGATTTCAAAAAATCTAATATCAGCTACTGGAGGGCTAATTACTTTAGATATAATCTGCTCAACTTGACTCCGAAATACAGCAACGTCCTTTATCGGCATCTTTGCTGTAACACAATCTACACCTTCATTTAGACGAGCATCAACGCCCCATATTAACAAGCCACCATCGGAATTAGAAAAAGCACTTATTGTTTTCCCAAGATGTTTTCGCTCAGAATTTTCTAATTTTGATGTGTTATTATTATTCTTTAATTTGCAATCAAAGTTTAGATTTTCACTGATCTTACGTTCAATCCAGCTGTCAATTGCTGTTTCGCCATTCTCTAAGATCTCTCTGAGGAGTTCTTGCATAAATTGGATGCTCCAACTAGCTGGGTTGAGCAGGAATGAGAGTAGACCGATTTGAAATCATATCAAACAACCAGATGAAAACGCCAGTCCAGGGCGGCTCGCCCTGGCGGGTCCAGGGCAGAGCCCTGGCCTTACTTATCTACAGTATCAATCATGCCCCGAATGCACTGTGTCCAGGTCCGCGAAGCGCGTGAACTCGCCCTCGAAGAACAGGTCGATCTTGCCGGTTGGGCCGTGGCGCTGCTTCTCCAGCAGGAGCTCGGCCTTGTTGTGCACGCTTTCCATGTCGCGCTGCCACTTGTCGAGCGCGTTCTGGAACTTGTCCTCGCTGTCGAAGGCCATCTGCTTGGGAGCGCGCTGCTGGAGGTAGTATTCGTCGCGGTAGATGAACATCACGGCGTCGGCGTCCTGCTCGATGGAGCCGGATTCGCGCAGGTCGGAGAGCTGGGGCCGCTTGTCCTCGCGGTTCTCGACCTGGCGGGAGAGCTGGGACAGGGCGAGGACGGGGACAGAGAGCTCCTTGGCCAGCGCCTTGAGGCCCATGGTGATGGCGCTGATCTCCTGCACGCGGTTCTCGGACTTGCCGGAGGTGGCGCGCATGAGCTGCAGGTAGTCGATGACGACGAGGCTGAGGCCGCGGGTGCGCTTGAGGCGGCGGCAGCGGGTGCGCATCGCGGACAGGGTCACGGCGGGGGTGTCGTCGATCAGCAGGGGGAGCTGGGACAGCTCGCGCGAGACCTGGACGAAGCGGTCGAACTCGCGCTGGCCGATCTCGCCGCGGCGGATGCGGTCGCCGGAGACGCGGGACTCCTCGGACAGCAGGCGGTTGGCGAGCTGCTCGGCGCTCATCTCGAGGGAGAACACGGCGACGGTGCCGGTCGGCGCGGTGGTGCCGACGGGGAGGCCGGCCTCGGCGTCCTGGGCGTGGGCGTGGGCCATCAGCGCGCGGGCGGCGCCGAAGGCGATCTTGGTGGCGAGCGCGGTCTTGCCCATGCCGGGGCGGCCGGCGAGGATCAGCAGGTCGGAGGGGTGCAGGCCGCCGGTGCGCTTGTCGAGGTCGCGCAGGCCGGTGGACAGGCCCGACACGCCGCCGGGCATGTGGAACGCCTTCTCGGCGTTGGAGATGGCGCCGGTCAGCGCGCGCTCGAAGGTGATGAAGCCGCCCTCGGAGCCGCCGCGGGTGGCCAGCTCGAACAGGGACTGCTCGGCGGCCTCGACCTGGTTCATGCCGTCCAGCTCGGGGTCGGCGCCGAAGGCGTTGTTGACCACGCTCTCGCCGACGTCGATGAGCTGGCGGCGGAGCCAGGCGTCGTGGATGGCGCGGCCGTACTCGCCGGCGTTGATGATGCCGACCATCGCGGTGAGCAGCTGGGCCAGGTAGGCGGTGCCGCCGACCTCGTCGAGCACGCCGGAGTGCTCGAACTCGCCGCGCAGGGTGACGGCGTCGGCGAGCTGGCCGAGCTCCACGCGGCGCGAGATGGCCTGGAAGATGCGGCCGTGGATGGGGTCGGCGAAGTGCTCGGCCATCAGGAAGTCGCTGACGCGCTCGTAGCCCTTGTTGTTGGCGAGCAGCGCGCCGAGCAGGGCCTGCTCCGCCTGGTCGTTGGAGGGGGGGCGGCGGAGCGACATGCCGAGCAGGGGGGGGTCGATGGTGTTCACCCCTCGAGCCTACACGGTCGCGGGGCGGGAGGCCCTGTGGATGGCTGTGGATAACGGGGGTAACTGTCGGCGGACGGCGCGGCCCGGGCGGCGCGGGGGCGGGGCCGCGGGGCTGTGTTCGCCGGGCGAGAGGCGTCCCGGGAGGCTGGACGCGGCGGGACGGCCTGTCGCGCAGGACGAGACGGGATCGTCCGGCGCGGCAGGGTCGACGTGTCCTGCGCGGCGGGACAGGCTGGGGGAAAGTGTCCTGCGCGGCGGGACAAACAGGGCGGTCGTGTCCTGTGCGGCGGGACAAGCTCGTCCCGCGCCGCGGGACGGAACGGGGGGTTCAGGGGCGGTTTGTCCCGCCGCGCAGGACGCTTTTGGGGCGTCCCGGGCGTGTTCCGGGCGGATCGGGCGGCGGGTCAGGCCGCAGGTCCGACGGAGCGTTCCAAGCAACGGGGGGCAACAGGCCCGGACCGGTGCGTTCACGGAACGAACACGGGTCGCGCGGCTGCCTTGCCGGTGGTCGAGGGCAGGGAGGGAGCGCCAGTGGGCGGGTGGGGCTGCCCGTGCGGTCACTTCCACCTGGCGGTGCGGCCGCGGGTGCGGCGGGTGGGGGCGTGGAAGTCGTCGGGCTTGGTGCGGACCCAGTCGACGAAGCGGGCCAGCTCGGGGTCGGCGCGCAGGGCGGAGGGGTCGGCGAGGTGTCGGGCGATCTCGCCCTCGGTGTAGCGGGCGTGGATCGCGGAGTGGCAGATCTGGTGCAGGCGGACCGTGCCGCGGTGGGTGCCGCCCTTCAGGCGCGGCGTCAGGTGGTGCAGCGAGGAGCGGGCCTCGGGCGGGATCGGGCGGCCGCACAGCACGCAGGCGGGCGGGGCGTCCGGCGCCCGCTCGTCGGCGGGTCCGGCGTCGGGGTGGGGGAAGCGGTGCGACATGCGGTCCAGATGGGGTGCGGGCGGCCTGCGGGAAGGCGCGCGGGCGGGGGCAGGAGACGCCCCTGCCCGGGCGCTCACCACAGCACGCCGTCGACCGGGGCGACCGGCTCGGGGCCCTGGCGGCCGAGCAGGCTGTTGAGGTTGATCTCGATGGTGCGCGTGATCGAGGTCATGGGCACGTCGTACACCGTGTTCTCGAACGGGTCCTCCAGGTCGCGGCCGACGCGGTCCAGCGCCAGGAAGATGAAGCCCACCGCCGTGGAGCCGAGCGGGGTCGCCAGGCCGAGGTCGGAGACCATGGCGAGCGGCAGCAGCACGCAGAACACCTGCACGAACAGGCGGGGGAAGTAGTTGTACTGGCGGGGCATCGGCGTGTTCTTGATGCGCTCGGCG
Source organism: uncultured Acetobacteraceae bacterium (assembly GCA_964236315.1). Lineage (GTDB taxonomy): Bacteria > Pseudomonadota > Alphaproteobacteria > Acetobacterales > Acetobacteraceae > CAXSEF01. The sequence continues at coordinate 5,209 of CAXSER010000196.1, forward strand.
CCGCCCTGCATGTTGGCGAGCTGGGTCATGGTGTCCGACATCGAGGACGCCTGGATGCTGTCGATGGTGCCGTCGGCGAGCAGGGCCGCGAGGCGGTCGGCGATGGCGGCAAGCACGGCGTCGGGCACGTTGGCCCGGCCGCGCAGCCAGTCCAGCGTGGGGGCGGGGACGAGGTGGGCGATCCCGTCCCAGGGGGCCTGGCGGCGCAGGTGGCAGCGCAGGGCGTGGGCGTAGGCGGCCTGCAGGTCGCTGATCTCCGCCTGTGCGGGGTGGCCGGGGAGGTAGATCCTGGCCTGGCGGACCAGGGTGCGGGAGTAGTTGACCACGCCGCCCCAGAGCTGGCGGGCCTCCCACCAGCGGGCGTAGGCGTTGTTGTTTCGCAGGGAGATGAAGATCGCCAGCGCCGAGCCGAGCAGGGGCATGGGCAGGTCGTTGAGCGAGACCCAGTGCTGGTGGCCGGGCACGTAGAGCACGGCGATCAGCACGTCCCAGCCGAGCAGCGCCCAGAACGGCCAGCCGACGTAGTGCAGGATCTCGAACAGCTTGGGCGAGCGGGTGACGATCATCGCGGCGAGTCTCCGGCGTCGGGGCGGGCGGGCGGCGGCGGCTCGCCAGGGGACGAGGCGGCGGCGGGCGGTCAGGCCACCGCGGCGGCGCCCGATCTCGATGCGGGAGCCGGCGGGGACGACGACCGGACGCTCGACCTGGACACCCTGATCGAGCTGGCGGAGCAGGGCGTCACCCCGGCCTTCATCGC
>CAXSER010000197.1:0-5959 GCA_964236315.1 uncultured Acetobacteraceae bacterium
GCGGACGGCGCGCCGCGGCTGGGCGTGATCGGGGCGTCGGACCGCGTGGTCGACCTGCAGGCGGCGTGGGCGGATGGGCCGGCCGACATGGTGGCGCTGATCGCCGGCGGCGCGCCCGCGCTGGCCGAGGCGCGTCGCCTGGCCGCCTCGCCAGGGGCGGACGCGCAGGAGCCGGGGGCACTGCGGCTGCTGGCGCCGATCGCGCCACTGACGCGCAACGTCTACGCGGTCGGCTGGAACTACCTGGAGCATTTCGAGGAGGGCAACAGCCGCTACGGCAAGCGCGACCTGCCGGCGCACCCGGTGTTCTTCACCAAGGGCGTGCACACGCTGAACGGCCCGTTCGACCCGATCCCCTACGATCCCGCGGTGTCCACGCAGATCGACTGGGAGGGCGAGCTGGCCGTCGTGGTGGGGCGCGGCGGACGCAACATCGCCGAGGCGGACGCGCTGGGCCACGTGTTCGGCTACACCGTGATCAACGACACCACCGCGCGCGACATGCAGCACGACCACGGCGGGCAGTGGTTCAAGGGCAAGAGCCTCGACGGGCACGGGCCGATGGGGCCCTGGATCGTGCCGGCTGCCGACCTCGACTACGACAGCCTCGACCTGGAGACGCGGGTCAACGGCGTGGTCAAGCAGTCGGTCAACACGCGGCTGATGTACTTCAAGGTGCCGCGCATCCTCGCCGAGCTGTCGCGCGGCATGACCCTGGAGCCGGGAGACATCATCGCCACGGGAACGCCGTCGGGCATCGGGGTGGCGCGCACGCCGCCGGAGTTCCTGAAGCCCGGGGACGTGATGGAGACCACGATCGCGCAGATCGGCACGCTGCGGAACGTGATCGGGGCGTAAGGCAAGGCCAGAGGCTCTGCCTCTGGACTCCGCTCAAGGCTCGCCTTGAGAATCCTCTTCTTAAGTCAAGGGATCAAAGGGTCCTCGGATCCTTTGCGGGTCTGGGCAGAGCCCATGCTTGCTTCAGGTGACGGTGACGGTGTCCCCCACGGTGATCCGCCCGTCCTCGACGACCTCCAGGTAGACGCCCAGGTCCGGGTGGCCGAACGTGCGCACGATCGCCTTCGGCAGCCGGGTGTCGCGCTCCGCGGTGACGGGGTTCACGTCGATCGCGGCGCAGCGGACGGTGCGCTTGGCGCAGCGCAGCCGGAGCGCGCCGATGCGGACCTCGCGCCCGACCCAGCCCAGCTCCTCGCCCGGCTCGGCGCCGTCAAGCGCGATGTTGGCGCGGAAGCGCAGCGGGTGCAGCGCGATGCCGACCGCGTCCGACAGGGTGCGCACGGTGGCTAGGTTGATGACGGAGACGGCGCGCATCATCGCGGGCGAGAGCTTGCTGACGTCGGTGAACTTGTGGCCGGGTGCGGCGACGACGCGGATCGCGCCGTGCGCGGCGGGGCCGGCGAACTCGGTGAAGAACGCGCCGGCGGCCGAGCGGCCCTGCGGCGTGGACAGGTCGGCGCGCAGCAGCTCCGACCCGTCGCGCGAGACGTCGAGCACGTGGGTCGTGGGGTCGAGGCGGGTGCGCAGGCTGGCCAGGCTCTCGTTGACGCGCAGCATCAGGAAGTGACCCTTGTCGAGCGGCTCCGGGTGCGCCTCGTCGAACTCCGTGGTGCCCAGGGCCAGCGCGTAGGCGCGGTCGTGGGCGAGGCCGTCCGCACGGGTCAGGTCGAGGAAGGCGAGCGGCTCGGGGGACAGGCCCTTCACCGGGTAGCGGTGCAGGTCGACGACGTGGGGCATGGAGGCGTCCTCGGCAGGAAGGAAGGCCAGGGCTCTGCCCTGGACCCGCCAGGGCGAGCCGCCCTGGACCGGCACATGTGAAGGCAAGGCGGGAAGTGCCGCAGGGCCCGGGTCGAGGTTTCCAAAGGCGAGCCTTTGGCGGAGTTTGAGGCAGAGCCTCAACCTTGCCTTACGCCACCTGCATCTCCCCCAGGTAGGCCTCGCGGATCACCGGATTGGCGCGCATCTCGGCCGCCGTGCCGCTGAGCACCACGCGGCCGGTCTGCAGGACGTAGGCGCGGTGGGCGATGGAGAGCGCCATCGACGCGTTCTGCTCGACCATGAAGATCGTCGTGCCCTGGCGGTTGATCTGCTGGATGATGTCGAAGGTCTGCTCGACGAACAGCGGCGACAGGCCCATCGACGGCTCGTCCATGCAGATCAGCCTCGGGTGGGCCATCAGCGCGCGGCCCAGCGCCACCATCTGCTGCTCGCCGCCGGACATGGTGCCGGCGACCTGGCCGGTGCGCTCGCGCAGGCGGGGGAACAGCGCGAACACCCGCTCCAGGTCGCGCGCCACGTCGGGGCCGCGCTTGCGCACGTAGGCGCCCATCTCGAGGTTCTCCAGCACGCTCATGCGCGGGAACAGGCGACGCGCCTCCAGCACCGGGGCGATGCCGCGGCGCACGCGCTCGGCGGTGGACAGGCGCTCGATCGGCTCGCCGTCGAGCAGGACCTGGCCGCGGGTGGGGCGCACGGTGCCCATGATCGTCTTCATCGTGGTCGACTTGCCGCAGGCGTTGCCGCCGAGCAGGCAGACGATCTCGCCGGCCTCGATGCTGTAGTTCACGGACTTCAGCACGTGCAGGTCGCCGTAGTGGGTGTCGACGTCGCGGAACTCTAGCAGGGGCATGGGGGCGTTCCGGGGAAGGAAGCAAGGCTGGGCTCTGCCCAGACCCGCCAGGGGCGAGCCGCCCCTGGACCGGCATGACAAGGGACAGCCAAGGCCGCCTTGCCTTTCGGAGGGATTCTCAAGGCGAGCCCTGGGCGGAGTCCAGAGGCAGAGCCTCTGGCCTTGCCTCCTGCACGCTCTCCCGCGCTCCCCGCCCGAGGTAGGCGCTCAGCACCCGCTCGTCGCGGCGCACCACGGCGGGCGGGCCCTCGGTGAGCTTCACCCCGTGGTCGAGCACGATGACGGTGTCCGCGAGACGGACCACGACGTCGAGCTTGTGCTCGATCACCAGGATGGTCAGGCCGGACTGGTGCAGGGCGCGGATCTGCTCGGCGAGCTCCAGGGTCTCGGCGGGATTCATGCCGGCGGTGGGCTCGTCGAGCAGCAGGAGGCGGGGGCCGGAGGCCAGCGCGCGGGCGATCTCGACGCGGCGGCGGTTGGCGTAGGACAGGCCGCCGACGTTCTGCGCGAGGCGGGGCAGCAGGCGGTTGCCGAAGCAGGCGACGATGTCGGTGGCGCGCGTGCGGGCGGCGGCCTCCTCGCGGCGGGTGGCGGGCAGGCGCAGGACGGCGCGCAGCGGGCCGGCGCGCAGGCGCGAATGGCTGCCCACGAGCACGTTGTCGAGCACGCTCAGCGTGGGGAACAGGCGGATGTTCTGGAAGGTGCGGGCGAGGCCGCGGCGCAGGATGCGGTCGGCGCGCAGGCCGCGGATCTCGGCGCCGTCGAACAGGATGGAGCCGCCCTGCGCGCGGGTGAGGCCGGTGATGGCGTTGAACAGGGTGGACTTGCCGGAGCCGTTGGGGCCGATCACGGCGACCACGCCGCCCTCGGGCACCACGAGGTCGACGGCGTCGAGCGCCACCAGGCCGCCGTAGCGCACGGTCAGGCCGCGCACCTCCAGCAGGGGGCGGGGCGGGGCGGCGTCGGGCGGGGTGCCCGCCGGAGCGTTCGTGTCGCGCGGGTTCCCGAAGCCGCCGAGCGTGGCGAAACCGTCCTGGGCAGCTCCCGGTCGGGAGACGTCGGCGTGCTGCTGGGCGAAGGTCAGCGCGGCGGCGGAGCGCTGCGCGGGGATCAGGCCGTCGCGGCGGAACAGCATCATCGCGACCAGGACCACGCCGAAGATCAGTTCGGTGGCCTGGGCAAGGTCGGCGCGCTGCATCGGCGCGTTGCCCAGCGCGCGGCCGGCGTCGTGCAGCCAGCCGGTCAGGTCGGGGAGCAGCCAGGACTGCAGGAGCTGGAGCGAGACGGCGCCGAGAACCACGCCCCACACGCTGCCCATGCCGCCGAGCACGACCATGACCAGCACCATCACGGAGACGGGGTAGCCGAACATCTCCGGCGTCGCGGTCTGCAGCTTGGCGACGAAGAAGGTGCCGGTGGCGCCGGCGAAGCCCGCGCCAATCGCGAAAGCGAGCAGCTTGGTGCGGACCGTGTCCACGCCCATGGCGGCCGCTGCGGTCTCGTCCTCGCGGATCGCCATCCAGGCGCGGCCGACGCGGCTGTCGCGCAGGCGCAGGCTGGCGAAGACGAGCAGGCCGACGAGGGCGAGCATGACGTAGTAGTACGGCAGGGCGTCGACGCCGAAGCTGTGGCCGAGCAGGGACGGGGGGGCGATGCCGTTCAGGCCGGCGGCGCCGTTGGTCAGCCCCGGCGTGTTGCGCACCACGATCGGCACGATCTCGCCGAAGCCGAGGGTGACGATGGCCAGGTAGTCGCCGCGCAGGCGCAGGGTGGGGGCGCCGAACGCCATGCCGCACAGCGCGGAGAGGATCGCCGAGCCGGGCAGCATGATCCAGAACGAGACGGTGAAGTGCACGCTGCCCGGGGTATCGGGGTCGCCGGCGAGGTGCTCGACCAGGCCGAGGTCGGAGAAGGGCTGCCAGAACGCGGTCCACTCGGGGGAGAGCTGGTAGGAGGACAGGATGCCGTAGGCGTAGGCGCCGATGGCGAAGAACGCCGCGTAGCCGAGGTCGAGCAGGCCGGCCATGCCGACCACGATGTTCAGGCCGAGCGCCAGGGCGGCGTAGGAGCCGGCGTTGGCGGCGGCGTCGATGTCGGCGTCGTTGGAGTGCAGCAGCGGGAACGCCAGCGCGGCCAGTGCGAGCAGCGCCACGGTGGCGCGGCGGCCGGGCGTGCTGGCCAGCCAGGGGCGGAACAGGGCGGGCGCCGTGGGACCCGGCGCGTCCGGCGCCGGGTGTGGCGCCGCATGTGGCGTTGCGTGTGGCGTCGGGCCGGGCGGCGGGTCCGGCGGCTCGGTGGGCAGCAGGCCCTGCGCCTCGTCGGACGCGCTCACGAGCGGTTCGGCGCCATGCGGCCGAGCAGGCCGGCAGGGCGGAACACCAGGACCAGCACCAGGATCGAGAAGATCACCACATCGGCCCAGGCGGTGGCGATGTACTGCCCGCTCAGCGTCTCGACAAGGCCGATGATCAGGCCGCCGAGCATGGCGCCGGGCACGTTGCCGATGCCGCCGAGCACGGCCGCGGTGAAGGCGCGCAGGCCCGCCGCGTAGCCGATCAGGAAGCTGGTGAAGTTGTAGTAGAGGCCGAACACCAGCCCGGCCGCGCCCGCCAGCGCGGAGCCGAGGAAGAAGGCGGCGATGACGACCTGGTCGACCTCGACGCCCATCATGCGCGCGGCCTCCGGGTCCTGCGCGGTGGCGCGCATGGCGCGGCCCAGGCGGGAGCGCTGCACGAACAGCCACAGCGTGCCCATCAGCGCCAGCGAGACGATCCAGATCAGGATCTCGCGCAGGCGCAGCACCGCGCCGCCGATCGCGAACTGCATCGGCGGCAGGGGGTTGGGGTAGTTCTTGGCGTCGGCGCCGACGAGCAGGAGCACCAGGTTGAACAGGATGTAGGACACGCCGATCGTGGTGATCATCGCGGCAGGCCCCCGCACGCCGCGAAGCGGGCGCAGGCAGACGCGCTCGACCAGCACGCCCAGCGCGCCGGCGCCGAGCATGCTGGTGGCGAGCGCCGCGAGCAGCACGCCGGCGAGAGGGAGGCCGGTCATCAGCACGGCTTGGCCGGAGAGGCCGAACGCCTGCAGCGTCCAGAGGCCGATGAAGGAGCCGACCATGAAGACGTTGAAATGGGCGAAGTTGATCAGCTCGAGGATGCCGTAGACCAGGGTGAAGCCGAGCGCGAGCAGGGCGTACATCGCGCCCAGGCTCAGGCCGTTGATCACCTGCTGGAGGAGCAGGTCGCCGGCGGTCATGAAGGAAGCAAGGCCAGAGGCTCTGCCTCTGGACTCCGCCAAAGGCTCGCCTTT
>CAXSER010000198.1:0-5957 GCA_964236315.1 uncultured Acetobacteraceae bacterium
GGGCGGCGTGCGGGTGCGCGGCGTGCCGGGGCGCGACCGGTGAGCGCGCCGTCGCCGCGGCAGAACGAGCTGCTGCTCGGGCACGAGGCGGCGGAGGCGGCGGTGCTGGAGGCCTGGCGGGCAGGGCGGATGCACCACGCCTGGCTGATCGCCGGGCCGGAGGGGGTGGGCAAGGCGACCTTCGCCTACCGCCTCGCCCGGCGGCTGCTCAAGGGAGGCGTGCCGGCGTCGGGGGGGCTGGCGCTGGCGGCATCGGACCCGGTGTTCCGCAGGGTGGCGGCGGGCACGCACGCGGACCTGCTCGTGGTCGAGCGGGAGTGGGACGACAAGAAGAGGCGGATGCGCAAGTCGATCGCCATCGACGACGCGCGGCTGATCCCGCCGTTCCTGCACCTCACGCCGGCCGAGGGCGGGTGGCGCGTGGTGATCGTCGACGGGGCCGAGGACCTCAACCCGAACTCGGCCAACGCGCTGCTCAAGGTGCTGGAGGAGCCGCCGCCGCGGGCGCTGCTGATGCTGGTGTGCGCAGCCCCCGGGCGGCTGCTGCCGACGCTGCGCTCGCGGTGCCGGCGGCTGGCGCTGGGGCCGGTGGCGGATGCCGACGTGGACGCTTTGTTGAGGCGCGACATGCCGGCGCTGGGGGAGGCGGAGCGGGCGACGCTGGTCGGGCTGGCCGGAGGGTCGCCGGGGCACGCGATGCGGCTCGCCGACGAGGAGGGGCTGGCGATGGCGGGGCTGGTGGGCGAGCTGCTCGGCGCGCTGCCGTCGCTGCCGCTCACGCGGGCGTACGCTGCGGCTGACCGGGTCGGGCGCAGCGACACGGCATATGCGCTGTTCATGGACCTGCTGCGCGGGGCGATCTCGGGGGCGGTGCGGGCGTCGCTGCGCGGGGAGGCGGACGCGGGGCAGGCGCGGCTCGCCGGGCTGCGGGCGGCGCAGGCGTGGGGGGAGGTGTGGGAGGCGCTGACGCGGCTGCAGGGGGAGACGGAGCGGCTGAACCTGGACAAGCGGCAGGCCGTCGTGGCGGGGCTGGCGCTGCTGGCCTAGGGCAGGAAGCAAGGCCGGGCTCTGCCCGGACCCGTCAAGGACCCGGGGTCCTTGGATCCCCGTCTCTTAAGAGAAGCCAGTCCAGGGGGGCTCCCCCTGGCGGGTCCAGGGCAGAGCCCTGGCCTTGCCTCGCCTCGACTTCCGGCCCGCGATGCGACACACCCTAGCCGGACGCACAGCCCCTGCCGGGACCCCCGCATGACCCGCCGTTTCTTCCTGTCCACGCCGATCTACTACGTCAACGGCGCGCCGCACATCGGCCACGCCTACACCTCGATCGCCGCCGACGTGATGGCGCGCTGGCAGCGGCTGGACGGGGCGGACGTGTTCTTCCTCACCGGCACCGACGAGCACGGGCAGAAGGTCGAGCGCGCGGCGCAGGACGCGGGCGTCGCGCCGCAGGACTTCGTGGACAGGGTGTCGGCGGATTTCCGCGACATGGCGGACCGCATGGGCATCTCGTACGACGCGTTCATCCGCACCACCGACCCCGCGCACAAGGCGGGGGTGCAGGCGCTGTGGCGGCGGCTGCGCGAGTCGGGCGACATCTACCTCGGGCACTACGAGGGCTGGTACGCGGTGCGCGACGAGGCGTTCTACGGCGAGGACGAGCTGGTCACGCGCGCGGACGGGGCGCGGGTGGCGCCGTCGGGGGCGCCGGTCGCCTGGGTGCGCGAGCCGTCGTACTTCTTCCGGCTGTCGGCGTGGGGGGAGCGGCTGCTGGCGCTGTACGAGGCGCAGCCGGGGTTCATCGCGCCGGGAGCGGCGCACAACGAGGTGGTCAGCTTCGTGCGGGGCGGGCTGCGCGACCTGTCGATCAGCCGGACCAGCTTCCGCTGGGGGATCGAGGTGCCGGATGATCCGGCGCACGTGGTGTACGTGTGGCTCGACGCGCTGGCGAACTACGTCACGGCGCTGGGGTATCCGGACGAGGCGGCGCCGCTGTGGGGGTACTGGCCGGCGCAGCTGCACCTGGTGGGCAAGGAGATCGTGCGCTTCCACGCGGTGTACTGGCCGGCGTTCCTGATGGCGGCGGGGATGGCGCTGCCGGAGCGGATCTGCGCCAACGGCTGGTGGACCGTCGAGGGCGAGAAGATGAGCAAGTCGGTCGGCAACGTGGTCGATCCGCGCGATCTCGCCGACGAGTTCGGGCTCGACCCGCTGCGCTTCTTCCTGCTGCGCGAGAAGCCGTTCGGGGCGGACGGGGATTTCTCCCGCCGTGCGCTGATCGGGCGGCTGAACGTCGACCTGGCCAACGACCTCGGCAACCTGGCGCAGCGGTCGCTGTCGCTGATCGCGAGGAACTGCGGGGGCGTGCTGCCGGCGCGCGGCGTGGCGTCGGAGGAGGACGCGGAGATGCTGGCGATGGCGGAGGCGCTGCCGGCGCTGCTGCGCGAGCGGCTGGGGCGGCAGGCGCCGCACGAGGCGCTGGAGGAGGTCTGGCGCGTGGTGCGCGCGGGCAACGGCTACATCGACCGCCAGGCGCCGTGGGCGTTGCGCAAGACGGACGTGGTGCGGATGGGGGAGGTGCTGCGGGTGCTGGCGGACGTGCTGCGCGTGGTGGCGACGGTGCTGCAGCCGTTCATGCCGGGGAGCATGGGGCGCATGCTGGACCAGCTCGGCGTGCCGGCGGGGGGGCGCGACCTGGCGTCGCTGGGGGAGGCGGTGGCGGAGGGGACTGTGCTGCCGGCGCCGCAGGGGATCTTCCCGCGGCATGTGGAGCCGGCGGCGTGAGCGGGGCGGCGCCGGCAGGGTCGATGCCCGCGGAGGCGTTGCCGGCGGGGTCGCTGGTCGACTCGCACTGCCACCTGGATGCGCTGGGGGCGGAGGAGCTGGAGGGGGTGATCGCGCGCGCGGCGGACGCGGGGGTCGGCGAGATGGTGTGCATCAGCACGCGGCTGTCGCAGACGGAGGTGCTGGTCGGGCTTGCGGAGAGGCGTCCGGAGCTGTGGTGCACGATCGGCGTCCATCCGCACCATGCGGGCGAGGAGGGGCCGGTGCCGGAGGTGGGGCATCTGGCGTCGCTGGCGGCGCATCCGCGGGTGATCGGGATCGGGGAGTCGGGGCTCGACTACTTCCACGAGCACGCGCCGCGCGCGGTGCAGGCGGAGAGCTTTCGCGCGCACATCCGGGCGGCGCGGCGGGCGGGGGTGCCGCTGGTGATCCATGCGCGCGACGCGGACGAGGACGTGGCGGCGATCCTGCGCGAGGAGCTGGGGGCAGGGCAGGGGCCGGCGGCGGAGGGGTTCGGGTTCGTGCTGCACTGCTTCAGCTCGGGGCGCGGGCTGGCGGAGGTCGGGCTGGCGCTGGGCGGATATGTCGGGGTGTCGGGGATGATGACGTTCCCGCGCTCGGTGGCGCTGCGCGAGATCCTGCGCGACGTGCCGGCGGACAGGTTGCTGGTGGAGACGGACTCGCCGTTCCTGGCGCCGGTGCCGCACCGGGGGCGGCGCAACGAGCCGGCGTGGGTCGCCGACACGGCGCGCGCGCTGGCGGCGTTGCGGGGGATCTCGGCCGGGGAGGTCGCGGCGCTGACCACGCGCAACTTCCGCACGCTGTTCCGCAAGGCGGCGTGAGCGCGGGCGGCCGGGCGATGCGGGTGACGATGCTGGGGTGCGGCGGGTCGGCGGGGGTGCCGCAGATCGGCGGCGCGGACGGGCGCGGCGACTGGGGGGCGTGCGATCCTGGGGAGCCGCGCAACCGGCGGTCGCGGTCGTCGATCGTGATCGAGACGGACGCCGGCGCACGCATCCTGGTCGATACGGGGCCTGAACTGCGCGGGCAGCTGCTGTCGTGCGGGATCGCGGCGCTGGATGCGGTGGTGTTCACGCACGGGCACGCGGACCACGTGGTGGGGCTCGACGACCTGCGGATCGTGAACCGTGTGACCGGGCGGCCGCTCGATGTCTACGCCACGCAGGCGACGTTCGACGACCTGTCGCGGCGGTTCGACTACGTGTTCCGGCCGTGGAAGCCGCCGGGATTCTACCGGCCGGTGCTGGTGCAGCATCCCGTGGTGCCGGGCCAGGTGGTGGAGATCGCGGGCGCGGATGTCACGGTGTTCGACCAGGACCACCAGGTGACGCGCTCGCTGGGGCTGCGGGTTGGCGGGTTCGGATACTCGACGGACGTGGTGGCGCTGGACGATGCGGGGTTCGCGGCGCTGGCGGGGGTGGATACCTGGGTGGTGGGATGCTTCCAGCGGCAGCGGCACATGACGCACGCGCATGTCGAGCTGGCGGTGGCGTGGGCGCGGCGCGTGGGGGCACGGCGCACCGTGCTGACGCACATGGGGTTCGACCTGGACTGGGAGTGGATGCAGCGGAACCTGCCGGAGGGCATCGAGCCCGGGCATGACGGGCTCGTGCTGGAGATCGGCTGAGGCTGGCTGGACCGGTCGAGGCCGGGCTGCGCCGGAGGTCCGCACTGCTCTGAAATCTGCATAATATACATTCTGCGACTTGAGGACGGCACGATGACACAGGACCAGATCGAGCTGCAGCGCCTGCTCGACGTCATGGCGGCGCTGCGCGACCCCTCCTCCGGATGCCCCTGGGACCGGGCGCAGGACTTCGCCAGCATCGCCCCCTACACCATCGAGGAGGCCCACGAGGTCGCCGACGCCATCGCGCGCCGGGACTGGGCCGCGCTGCCCGGCGAGCTGGGCGACCTGCTGTTCCAGGTCGTCTATCACGCGCGCATGGCCGAGGAGGCCGGGCTGTTCCGCTTCTCCGACGTCGCCGCGGCGATTGCCGACAAGATGCTGCGCCGCCATCCGCACGTGTTCGGCGACGAGGCCGCGCGTGCCGCCGGGGCCGCGCCGGGCGCCTGGGAGGCCGCCAAGGCGCGCGAGCGTGGCGTCGGCGACGACGCGGGCGTGGTGCTGGCCGACATCCCCCTCGCCCTGCCCGCCCTCTCCAGGGCCGCCAGGATCACCCGCCGCGTGGCCGCGATCGGCTTCGACTGGGCCGACGCGCCGGCGGTGCTGGACAAGCTCGCCGAGGAGACGGCGGAGCTGCGCGCGGAGCTGGCCGAGGCGGATCCGGCGCGCCTGGCGGACGAGATGGGCGACATGCTGTTCGTCATGGCGAACCTGGCGCGCAAGCTCGGGCTCGACGCGGAGACGTGCCTGCGGCAGGCCAACGACAAGTTCGTGCGGCGGTTCCGGGGGGTGGAGCGGCGACTGGCGGCGGAGGGGCGCACGCCGGCGGAGGCAGGCCTCGGGGAGATGGAGGCGGCCTGGCAGGCGGTGAAGCGGGAGGAGCGCGGGGAGTGAGCAAGCAAGCAAGGCCAGAGGCTCTGCCTCTGGACTCCGCCAAAGGCTTGCCTTTGAAATCCTTCACTTAAGTAAGGGGATCAAAGGGTCTTCGGACCCTTTGCGGGTCCGGGCAGCGCCCGGTCTTTCTCGTCTTGCCTCAGTTCAGCAGGAACCCCGTCGGCCGCAGCGGCGCCGGCAGGTCCGTCACGCCGAGCGCCTCCAGCAGGTCGATCTCCGCCGTGCGCACCATCGCGTCGAGCGCCAGGCCGTTGGCGGTGGTCTCGAACGGCGCCTCCAGCTCGGTGCCGAGCGCGTCCAGGCCGAAGAACGCGTAGGCCAGGATCGCCGTGACCATCGGCGTCGCCAGGCCCAGCGCGCCGACCAGGCCGAACGGCAGCAGCAGGCAGAACAGCATCGCCGTGCGGTGCACCAGCAGCGTGTAGGCGAAGGGCACCGGCGTGTTGGCGATGCGCTCGCACGCCGTCTGCACCGCGGTCAGCGCGGCCAGGCGGGCGGAGAACGGCTGGTACAGCATGTCGCTCAGCGTGCCGGCACGCACGCGGGCCGCCAGCTCGTGGCCGACGCCCTGCAGGATCGCCTGCGGCAGGTTCGCCCGGCCAGAGGCCGCCGGGCGCGCCGGCTCCGGCAGCCA
>CAXSER010000199.1:0-5931 GCA_964236315.1 uncultured Acetobacteraceae bacterium
CGAGGTTTCCAAAGGCGAGCCTTTGGCGGAGTCCAGAGGCAGAGCCTCTGGCCTTCCTTGCTTCTCACGCGGCCCGCCGGAGGTTGCGCTCGAACCAGATGGCGCCGAGCGACTCGGCCAGGTGGGCGATGTCGGCGTCGCTGTGCTGCGGCGAAGGGGTGATGCGCAGGCGCTCGGTGCCGCGGGCGACGGTGGGATAGTTGATCGGCTGGACGTAGATGCCGTGGCGGTCGAGCAGGATGTCGGTGATGGCGCGGCACTGCACGGGGTCGCCGACGATCACCGGGACGATGTGGCTCGGGTTGTCCAGGTGCGGCACGCCCTGGGCGTCCAGGGCGGCGCGGACGCGCGCGACGCGGTCGGCGTGGCGGGCGCGCACGGCGTCGCCCTCGGCCAGGACGCCGACGGCTGCGAGCGCGCCGGCGGCGATGGCGGGGGGAAGTGCCGTGGTGAAGATGAAGCCCGAGGCGAAGGAGCGCACGAAGTCGCACAGGGCGGCGGAGCCGGCGATGTAGCCGCCGATCACGCCGAAGCCCTTTGCCAGCGTGCCCTCGATGATGTCGAGGCGGTGGGCGACGCCGTCGCGCGCGGCGATGCCGGCGCCTTTGGGCCCGTACAGGCCGACGGCATGGACCTCGTCGAGGTAGGTGAGCGCGTTGTGGCGCTGGGCGACGTCGCAGATGGCGGCGATAGGGGCGATGTCGCCGTCCATGGAGTAGACGGATTCGAAGGCGACGATCTTCGGCGTGTCGCGCGGCAGGGCGACCAGACGGCGGTCGAGGTCGGCGACGTCGTTGTGGGCGAACACCTCGCAGCGGGCGCGGCTGTGGCGGATGCCCTCGATCATGGAGGCGTGGTTGGCGGCGTCGGACAGCACGACGCAGCCGGGGAGGCGGCCGGCGAGCGTGCCGAGCGTGGCCCAGTTGGACATGTAGCCGGAGTTGAACAGCAGGGCGGACTGCTTGCCGTGCAGGGTGGCCAGGGCGCGCTCGAGGGCGACGTGGCAGCTCTGGGTGCCGGAGATGTTGCGGGTGCCGCCGGCGCCGGCGCCGTGGTGGTCCAGGGCCGCGTGCATGGCGGCGAGGACCGCGGGGTGCTGGCCCATGCCGAGGTAGTCGTTGGAGCACCACACCGTGACCTCGCGGGTGGCCTCGCCCTCGTGGAGGGTGGCGCGCGGCAGGTGGCCGGCGCGGCGCTCCAGCTCGGCGAAGCGGCGGTAGTTGCCCTGCCGCTTGAGGCCGTCGATGCCGGCCTGGAAGAACTGCTCGTAGTGCATCGTGACTCCGGTCCTTGTCGGGGGATTCAGGCGGCGACGGCGATGGCGGGGCGGGCGGCCTGGTCGGCGTGGGGCGGGTGCGCGTCGGCGTGGAGCGGGCCGGGCGGCGTGGAGAGCGTGGCCAGGGCGGCGCGCAGGGCGGGCTCGTCGAGGTGGCGGCCGATGGCGACGACGCGCGCGACCTCGCCGGCGGCGGAGGCGAAGGCGGCGATCGAGGGGTGGCCGCCGGCGACGTCGAAGCGGAGCCAGCCGCTGCCGAGCGCCTCGCCGGAGGGGGCGAGGCCCTTCATGCGCTCGATGGCGCCGAAGCGGCCGGCAGCGACCTGGTCGAGGAGGGCGAGCAGGCGGTCGGGGTCGCAGGCGGTCTCAAGCTCCTGGCTCCAGGAGTCGAAGGCGAGGCCGTCATGGGCGGCGTGGTCGTGGTGGGCATGGTCGTGGCTGTGGTCGTGGTGATCGTGTGCAGCGTCGCCGTGGGCAGCGTGATCGTGGGCCGAGTGGTCGTGGGATGCGTGGGCGTGCTCGTCATGGGCATCGATCGCGTGGTCATGGCCCGTGTGGTCGTGCTCGCCGCGAGCGTGGGCCGCGCGAGGAGCGGCTGCGTGGTCGTGGGCGGGGCCGGTGTGGGCGTGGTCCGTGTGCGCGTCGTGCGCTTCGTGGGCGGGCGCGGCGGTGATGGCGAGGGGGGTCAGGTCCAGGTCGGCGCCGGCGATGCCGAAGGTGGCGGAGACCAGGCGGGCGGCGGGGTTGAGCGTGCGCAGCGTTGTCTGCACGGCGCGCAGCGTGGCCGGGGTGGCGAGGTCGGTCTTGTTGACCACCAGCACCGAGGCCAGGCGGGCCTGGGCGTCGAGGTGGGCGGGCATGCGGGCGTAGTCGCGCAGGAAGGCGCCGGCGTCGAGCACCGTCGTCACGCCGAGCGAGCGCACCAGCGGCTTGAGCTTGGGCTGGTTGAGCACGCCGATCAGCGAGGCGAGGTCGGCGACGCCGCTGGGCTCGATCAGCACGCGCTCGGGGTTGAAGTCGGCGACCATGGTCGAGAGCTGGGCGGCGAGGTCGGCGCGCAGCGAGCAGCAGATGCAGCCGTTGGGCAGCTCCACCACGTCCGCGCCGCGCTCGCGCAGCAGCGAGCCGTCCACGCCGACGGCCGCGAAGTCGTTGACCAGCACGACCGTCCTCGGGCCGGCGGAGGCGAGGCGGGCGCGCAGGAAGGTGGTCTTGCCGGCGCCGAGGAAGCCGGAGACGACCTCCACGTCGAAGGGGGTCACGGGCTTCGTCTTGCGCGAGGTCAGGCTCCAGCCCCACAGCGCGGCCGCCGGCAGCGGCAGGACGAGCAGCCAGTGCTCCAGCACGGCCAGCGCCATCAGCACGGAGAGGAAGCAGAAGCCGGCGGCGTCGAAGCGGCTGACGCCGGGGACGATGGCGGCGTCGACCAGGTGGACCAGGATCACGGTGGAGACGGTGATGGAGACGGGGAACAGCAGGTTCATCGGCTTCTTCGTCAGGAAGGAGCGGAGGAACTGCAGGTGCTCGGGGAGGAACTCCTCGTTGAGGTTGCGCACGCCGAGGAAGACGTTGAGCTTGGCGCTCTGGTGCATCCACCACAGCACCATGAAGGTCCAGGTGCCGACCTGGTTCGCCGCGTGCCAGGTGAGGGCCACCACGGCCAGGGCGGAGGCGATGATCGCCAGCTCGTGCCACAGGCTGGTCTGGATCGCGTGGCCGAAGTGGCGCCAGCCGCGGCAGCCCTCCTCGCAGGGCTGCTTCCGGGTGCCGGTCACGAAGCCCATGTAGAAGCTGATCTCCTGCCAGCCCCAGGCGAGCAGGCCGCAGGTGAAGCCGAGATAGGCGCCGCGCACCGAGGTGTCGCCGCCGGTCGCGTGCAGGCCGTAGAGGGAGGCGGCGAGCAGGGCGGTGGCGCCGAGCATGCTCCACTTGAAGGTCGGGCGGGGCAGGCCGTCGAGGTACATGATCACGCCGGTGCTGAACCACCAGACGAACAGCGCGAACAGGGCCGGGAAGACGTAGAGCGACATCGGGGCGTTCCTACCAGGCCGGGGAGAGGCGCACGTCCTGCGGCAGCACGTTGCCGTGCACGGGCAGCAGGTAGAGGCGGGCGAACAGGGTCGCGGCGCGGGCCTGCAGGGCGGCGCGCGACAGGCGGGCGCCAAGGCCGCTGCGCCTGCGGGTGGCGCCGATCGCCTCGGCGGTGGTGCGTAGTCGTTCCAGCAGCGCACGGAACTTCGGGCTGTCGAGGTCGAGCGCCACGGGGAACACCTGGCGGCAGATCTCCTGGGTGATGTGGAACACCTTGTAGTCGTACTCGGTGGGGTCGAGGCCGAGGGCCGCGTGGAACACCGGGCGGGCGTGGTCGCGCACGTACATCGTCGCGAACACGGCGAGCAGGAAGAAGCGCACCCAGAGCCTGTTGCGGCCCTGGAGGAGCTTCGGGTCGGAGCGCATCAGCAGGGCGAAGGCCTCGCCGTGGCGGAACTCGTCGCCGCACCACTTCTCGAAGAAGGAGAAGATCGGGTGGATGCGGCGCTCGGGGTGCGCCTCGAGCTGGCGGAAGATCGTGATGTAGCGGGCGTAGCCGATCTTCTCGGACAGGTAGGTCGCGTAGAAGACGAACTTGGGGGTGAAGTATTTGTACTTCTTGGCGCGTGCCAGGAAGCCGAGGTCGACGCCGACCCCGAAGTCCTTGAGGCTGTCGTTGATGAAGCCGGCGTGGCGGGCCTCGTCGCGCGTCATCAGCGCGAACAGGGTGCGGATGTCGGGGTTGGTGATGCGCTTCTTGATCTCGGCGTAGAGGACGCAGCCGGAGAACTCCGCGGTCACCGAGCTGACCAGGAAGTCGAGGAACTCGCGCTTCAGCTCCGGCTCCATGGCGTGGAAGTCGGCGTCGAAGCGGGCGTCGCGCACGAAGTGGCCGCGGTTCGGGTCGGACTGCATCTCGGCGACCAGCGCGTCCCACTCGGCGCGCACCAGGCTCACGTCGAGCCTGTCCATGTAGGCGAAGTCGGTGGTGTAGAAGCGCGGGGAGAGGACCGTGTCCTGGTGCGCGGACGCGGTGCTCTCGTTGGGCGCGCGGATGCGCGTGGGGTTGGTGCCGGACGTGTCCAGGCGATCGAGGACGTCGCTCATGCGTGCTCTCCCGGCTCGAAGCCGACCTCGTACAGCTCGGTGATGGCGAACACCCCGCTCGCCCGGGTCCAGGCGCGGCGCAGCGGGCCCGCGCGGCGCACGGTGATGCGGCACTCGCGCGCCAGCGTCGTGTTCCAGGCGGTGCCGGTGGGCGCGTCGTGGATCAGCACCTCGTCGCCGGGCTCGACGTCGACGTCGAGGGGGACGGAGAAGGCGTGGAAGCTGTCCGGCGTCTGCTCGATCTCGACGATGCAGCGGGCCTGCACCTCGCGGGCGGGGCGGGTCATCGCGTCTCCTGTGCGGGCGCGCCGAGCAGCATCGCGAAGCTGCGGGCGTTGGTCGGGCCGAACGATACGAGATCGATCGTGATGTGCGTGAAGTCGTCGGTCAGAGTGAGCCTCCCGTCCGACAGCGCCGTCAAGCGGTAGGGCAGCAGCTGGTCGACGCCGTACTGGCGGCGGCTGATGGCGCTGCCGTGCAGGATGCCGCGGATGAAGCTCTCGCCGCCGGCCTCCACCGTGCCGGCCACGGCACCGGTGTCGGCGTCGCTCAGTACCACGCGGCCGTCGTCGGCGGCGTCCACGCGCAGCGAGCGGGTGGCGACCACGTGCACCGGGTCCTCGTGCACCGTCGGCAGCAGGGCGATCAGGCCGACGAGGGAGACCAGCACCAGCGCGATCAGCGGCGGCCAGGCGATGCGGCGAGGCGTGCGGCGGGGGGCGCCGGAGAGGCCGCGCTCGAAGGTGGCGCTCATGGGCAGGAAGCCAGGGGAGGCCGGGCTCTGCCCGGACCCGCCAGGGCGAGCCGCCCTGGACTGGCCTCACTTAAGCACAGGTTTCCAAAGGCGAGCCTTTGGCGGAGTCCGGAGGCAGAGCCTCTGGCCTTGCTTGCCTGCCGCTGCACCCTGCTACTCCGCCGCCATGAGCGCCGGCTCCGCCGTCTCGGCGAGGGCGTCGGCGAGCAGCTGCGCCACGCGGGCGGCGTCGGGGATGGCGCGCAGCATCGGCTGCACGCGGCGGGTGTGCCACGGCCGCACGTGGGGCCACAGGGTGTTCATGCCGATGCGGGTCTGGCCGTCGAGCAGCAGGGCGATGTCGCCGGTGCCGTCGGGGTAGAGGCGCAGGTCGGCGGACTCGATGGAGCGGAACGGCAGGTTGATGCTGCCGCCGAGCGCCACGCCGATGCGCAGCACGATGCGGCGGCCGGTCAGGGTGTAGACGCTGGTGCGCGCGACCAGGACGGCGAAGCCGCACAGCAGGCCGATCGCGACGGTGCCCAGGACGAGCAGCACGGCCAGGGAGAACCACATCGATGCGGTGTTGAGCATGAGCGCGCGCACCAGGGCGATCGCGGACAGGCCGGCGAAGTAGAACGCGAGGGTGCGCACGTGCAGCACGCGGCGCGCGATGCCCTTCCAGGAGGGCGAGCCCTGCCAGAGCATCGGCTCGCCGGGGGGCAGCGGGGCGGGCAGGCCGCGCGGGGGCTGGGAGGCGCCGGCGCGCAGGGCGGCGGGATCG
>CAXSER010000200.1:0-5883 GCA_964236315.1 uncultured Acetobacteraceae bacterium
CGCCCCGCCGGCCGCCGCGCGCCCCGGCCGCGGTGGCCCGGCGCCGCACCGCAACCCCGGAGGCTCCCCGCGTGGCACTCACCCGCCAGGTCATCACCGCGCTCAACCGCGACGGCACCGACATGCTCGGCACCCGCAACGTCGCGATCAAGATCGTCGACGAGAGCATCGTCTCCGGCTCCCTGCTCACCGTGGAGAGCAACCACTTCTGCGTGCTGAAGTCGCGCGGCGCCGTACTGCAGGTCTACGAGACCGGCCAGTACGCCCTGGTCACGCCGGACAAGCCGATCGTCGGCTCCATCGTTCAGGGCTTCTTCGGCGGCGCCTCGCCCTGGGTGTACGAGGTCATCTACATCAACCGCTCCAAGCTGCTCGTCCGCAGCACCGGCATCGCGACCAGCGCCGAGATGGCCGAGGTCTCCTACCAGGCCGACTACTACATCCACGTCGACACCCGGCAGGCGGCACTCGACCTCATCACCCACCTGCCGTTCAACGGCAACGTCATCGACACCAAGGAGATCGCCGACTACGCCGGCCCCGCCATCGAGCAGGCCATCAACCAGGTCGTCCAGGTCACCCGCCTCGAGCACATCAACGAGCACATCAACGAGCTGCGCGAGGGCGTGAAGGCGCACCTCACCGACTTCCTCGGCGTCTACGGCATCCTGCTCAACGACCTCAAGATCCTGATCCTGCCGCGCGACGAGCGGATGCGCGAGCTGATCTCGCTCCAGGCCCTCGGCCTCACGCCCATCGAGGCGGTGCGCTACCACCTCGCCCTGCGCATGGCCGAGAAGGGCCTGGTCTCCGCCCCCAACGCGGCCGCCGGCGAGTCCTTCCACGTCGGCGGCGGCCAGCTCGCCACCACCCCCGGCATCGACCTCGGCCTGAGGCGGACGTGACCGACCCCTCCTTCCACCAGAGCGCCCCGTTCTACCAGGCCGACGCCGTCGAGCGGATCGCCGTCAACCTCTTCCACGGCTGGGGCTACAACTTCTACCGCCTGGAGAACCAGCTCCGCGCCGACGACCTTCTGGTGCGCGCCCGCGTCTCCGCCCTGCTCGGCGCCGCCCGCGCCAGCCTGGAGGCCGCCGAGGCTGCCCACCGCCGCGAGCACCTGCCGCCCCCCTCGCGCGAACGCCCACGCCCCGACCCCCAGGCCGTGCAGTCCGCCCAGACGCTCGAACGCCTCGGCCGCGAGCTCGGCGCGCTGGAGGGCGCGATCCGCGCGCTTCCCGCCCCCGAGACCGACCGCATGACCCAGCGCCACCGCGCCGAGGCCGACACCCTCGCCCGCCTGCTCCACGCCGACCAGGCGCTGGCCGCCCGCGCGGAGATGCTGCGCGCCGGCCTGTCCGGCACCGACGCGCCGTGGATCCTGCAGCACGAGCCGGGCCTGCGCGGCGCGCTCGCAGAGCTGCGGCAGGCGGTGCAGGGCAGGCGGGACCTGCTGGAGGGGTAAGCAGGCAAGGTTGAGGCTCTGCCTCAAACTCCGCCAGGGGGAGCCCCCCTGGACCGGCTTTCCTGAAAGCCTGTCCCTGATCGGTGCCGGAGAGGCGGCTTTCGACCCGAAGCGGGCTCCTGCTCCCTGGTGGGGGCGCTTCCGCTCTTCCCGCGAACGATGGTGAAACGGGAAGGCCGCCTTTTCAGACCAGCCTGCCCTGCAGGTTGCCGAGGAGCCATTCGCCCGCCCGGCCGAGCGCGCGATCCCGCATGCGGGCGGCATGAATCGTCAGCGGCCCCGACGCGCGGGCGGGATCGTCCTCGATCGTCAACGGGACAAGACGTCCTTCCGCGATGTGCGGCGAGACGAGATGTTCGGGCATCCGGCACCAGCCGAAGCCGGCCAGCAGGAAGTCCAGGCGTCGCCCCAGCTCCACGAAACGCCAGACCCGAACGCCAATGACGCCGTGACTGGGTCCGTCGGGCGCGGACGGGTCGGACAACACGAGCTGGACATGCTCGTCGAGGTCGGCGCGTGTGGCGGCCCGTTCCAGCATCGCCAGGGGATGCTCTGGCGATACGACGGGGATCAGGTTCACGCCGAGCAGCGGCAGCGCGACCATGTCCTCGGGCACGCCTGGCAGCAGGATGCAGAAGGCGAGTGCCGCGTCGCCACGCCTCAACCGCCGTTCCGCGCCACCCAGGCCTTCCGTGGAGAAGCTGACGGGCAGGCAGGGAAACGCGGCACGCAACGCGTGCAGGCTGTCGATGAAGGCGGCGGTCGGCACCAGCGGATCGATTGCGACGGCCAGCTCGGACTCCAGCCCCTCGCGCATGCCGGCGGCCAGCACCTCGAAGCGGGCGGCTCCGGACAGGACCGTTCGCGCCTGACCGACCAGCACGCGGCCCCCGTCGGTCAGCACGGGGCGGAAACCAGCCCGGTCGAACAGAGTGACGCCCTGCACGTCCTCCAGGGTCGCCATGGCCTGGCTGATGGCGGACTGCGCGCGGCCAAGCTTGCGCCCGGCGGCGGAAAAGCTGCCCGCATCCGCGATCGCGACCAGAATTCGGAGATGGTCGAGGGACAGGCTGCCGATCATCCATCATCCAGACCGATAGAGATCATCACATCTTCATGGCTCCCGCAGCCGTTGTCGAGCGGGCACATGATGCGCCATGCACCCCACCATCCTCATCGATCACGGCGGCGGCGCGTGCTTCCTCCTCGAACCCGGGCCGATGCGCGCGACGCGGGGCGAACCGGAAACCTCTCCGTGCGACTTCACGAGCCCGCTCCGGAGACGCCATGCGCGATCCTCGCCGTCTCGGGTCACCGGGAGGAGCGCGGTCCTGCGGTCAACATCGGCGCGCATCCTCCCCTGCCGTTCGATCACGCCGGCCTTCCCGATCACACCTGCCGGCTGACATGGCCCGGCCCAGGCTCGCCCGATCTGGCGGCCAGGATGCGGCAACCGCTTTCGGCCGCCGGGATCGCCGGCGGCAGCGAACCTTCGCGCGGCTAGGAACCACGGCGTGTCCGCGCCCCTGAAGGCCCCGGCTTCCGCCTTGGCTGCCCCCATCACCCAGGAAGAAACACCCATGACCCAGCTGCTCGTCGTCGAGACCAGCCCGCGCGGCGACCAGTCCATCTCCCGTCACATGACCCGCCGCTTCGTCACCGAATGGCAGGCGGCGCACCCGGGCGGGACGGTGGTCGAGCGCGACCTGGCGGAAACCGAACTCCCGTTCGTCGCCGCACCCTGGCTCCAGGCCTATTTCACCCCGTCCGAGCTGCACTCGCCCGGGATGAAGGAGACGTTGCGCGTGTCCGACGAACTGGTCGGTGAGATCCTCGCCGCCGACCACATCCTGATCGCCACGCCGGTCTACAACTACAACATCCCCGCGTCGCTGAAGGCGTGGGTCGATCACGTTGTCCGCAAGGGCCTGACGCTGGGCTTCGATGGCAAGGGCCTCGTCACCGGCAAGACTGCGACGGTGCTGATCGCTTCGGGGGGCGTCTACACCGAAGGCTCGCCGATCCGCGATCGCGACATCGCGACCCGGTACATGCGCCTTGTCCTGGAGGTGATCGGCATCACCGATGTGACCGTGGTCGCCGGGGGTGGCGCAAAGGCCGTCGACATGCGCGAGATGACGATGGAAGGCTTCATCGCCACCGTGGAGCCCGAGAAAAAGGCCGCGGCGGCCTGAGCGGTGCAAGGGGCCGCGTACCGGCATGCGGCCCCAGACGCGACCAGCGATCCATCTTCCCCGCAGAGGGAGGTGCAGCGGAAAAATCTCCTCACGACCAGACCTCACGGTGAAGGCAGGCGGCAGCTTCCCGCAACCTGTTCCCGGATCACCCTTCCAGAAATCGTCCGGTCCACATGGAGAAACGGGAACTGACGGGTGCCGCAACGGCTCCCCGCGCCGCATGAACCTGATGCCTGCCTTCCACCGAACCCGGCCATCCTGAGACCGATCAGGGAACGCCTCCAGGTCAGGCCGGTCCAGGGGGGCTCCCCCTGGCGGGTCCGGGCAGGGCCCGGCCTTGCTTGCTTGCCGACCCGCCCCGCCCCCTGCATTGTCACTTCCAGCGCGCCCGGCACCCGCCCCACGCCGACGCCGCCTTCAGGGTTGTCCGACTTGGAAGATGCCGCGACCGCGCAACGGCCGACGTGCCCCCCGGCCCTCGCGGCCGCGCCCCGCCCGTCGCGGGCCCCGCGCACCGTCGTGATCGGCGCGGGCTTCGGCGGCCTGGCCGCCGCCCTGCGCGCCCGCGCCCTCGGCCACCAGGTCGACGTGTTCGAGCGCCTCGACCGCCTCGGCGGCCGCGCCCGGGTGTTCGTGCGCGACGGCTACAGCTTCGACGCCGGCCCCACCGTGCTGACCGCGCCGCACCTGTTCGAGGAGCTGTTCGCCCTGTTCGGCGAGCGCCTGTCCGACCACGTCCGCCTGCTGCCCGTCGATCCCTGGTACCGCATCACCTTCGCCGACGGCCGCCACTTCGACTACGGCGGCGACGAGGCCGAGATGGCCCGCAAGGTCGCCGCCTTCTCCCCCTCCGATGCCGCCGGCTTCGCCCGCCTCATGGCGCGCACGAGGGAGCTGTTCGAGATCGGCTACGAGCAGTACGGCGCGGCCGCGTTCCACAGCCCCGCGACCATGCTCCGCGTGCTGCCCCACCTGCTGCGCCTGGGCGGCTGGCGCTCGATGCACGCCCTGGTCGCGTCCCACCTCAAGGACGAATCCCTGCGCCGCGTCTTCACGCTGCAGACGCTGCTGATCGGCGGCCACCCCTGGCGCACGCCCGCGATCTACGCGCTGATCCAGCACCTGGAGCGCCGCTGGGGCATCTGGTTCGCGCAGGGCGGCACCGCCTCGGTGGTCGCCGCCCTGGCCGACCTCGCCCGCCGCCACGGCGTGACCTTCCACACCGGCCGCACCGTCGAGCGCATCGCAGTCGCCGACGGCCACGTCACCGGCATCACCCTGCAGGGCGGCACGACCGTCCCCGCCGACCGCGTGATCGCCAACGCCGACGCCCCCGCCGTCTACGCCGACCTCCTGCCCCCGGCCGAGCGCCGCCGCTGGACCGACCGCCGCCTGCGCCGCCTGCAGCCGTCGATGGGCCTGTTCGTGCTGTACTTCGGCACCACCCGGCAGTACCCCGACGTCGCCCACCACACGATGGTCCTGGGCGAACGCTACCGCGAGCTGCTCGACGAGGTGTTCGGCACGAGCCCCACGCTGCCCGAGGACCTCAGCCTCTACCTGCACCGCCCGACCGCCACCGACCCCGCCCTCCCACCCCCCGGCCACGACGCCTTCTACGTGCTCGCCCCCGTCCCCAACCTGCGCGCGCCCATCGACTGGCGCACCGCCGGCCCGGTGATGCGCGACCGCGTCGTCGCCATCCTGTCCCGCCGCGGCCTGCCCGGCCTCGACCGCCACATCACCTCCGAGAGCTGGCTCGCCCCCGACGATTTCGCCCGCGACTACCTCAGCCGCGACGGCTCCGGCTTCTCCACCGCGCCCACGCTGATGCAGTCCGCCTGGTTCCGCTTCCACAACCGCTGCGGCGACGTCGCCGGCCTCTACCTCGTCGGCGCCGGCACCCATCCCGGCGCTGGCGTCCCCGGCGTGCTCACCTCCGCCAAGGTCGTGGAGGCCCTGCTGCGCGACGAGGCCTCCCTGCGCTCCGAAGCCCTGCTTCCCGAAGCCTCCCACCACGAAGCCCCGCAGCGCGACGCCGCCCGCCACGGGGCCGCCGCGTGAGCCGCGAGGCGCTGCGCGTCCTGTCGCGCCACGGCCGCACCTTCCGCCTGGCCGGCGGCCTGCTGCCCCGCGGCCACCTCGACGCCGCCGCCGAGCTCTACGTGTTCTGCCGCGCGGTCGACGACCTCGCCGACGAGGCGCCCGACCCCGCCGCCG
>CAXSER010000201.1:0-5838 GCA_964236315.1 uncultured Acetobacteraceae bacterium
TGACCGCCGTCGATGCCGCCGTCATGGTGATCGACGCCGCCAAGGGCATCGAGGCCCGCACCCGCAAGCTGTTCGAGATCTGCCGGATGCGCGACATCCCGATCCTGACCTTCATCAACAAGATGGACCGCGAGGCCCGCGACCCCATCGAGCTGCTCGACGAGGTCGCCTCAACCCTGGCGCTCGACACCTCGCCCGCCACCTGGCCCATCGGCCGCGCCAGCCAGTTCATCGGCACCTACGACCTGCGCACCCGCGAGATCTCCACCACCGAGCCGGTCGAGCAGTCCGACCCCCGCATGATCGCCATGGCCGAGGAGATCGACCTCGTCCGCTCCGCCCTGCCCGAGTTCGACCGCGAGAGCTTCGACGCCGGCCACCTCACCCCCGTCTTCTTCGGCAGCGCCATCCGCGAGATCGGCGTCTCCGACCTGCTCGACGCCCTGGTCGCCTTCGGCCCGAAACCCCGCGCCCAGCCCGCCGACACCCGCACCGTGCAGGCCACCGAGCCCGCGCTCACCGCCCTGGTCTTCAAGATCCAGGCCAACATGGACCCCAACCACCGCGACCGCATCGCCTTCGCGCGCGTCTGCTCCGGCCGCCTCACCCGCGGCATGCGCCTCAGGCAGGTCCGCACCGGCAAGACCATCCCGCTGCACGCCCCCCAGTTCTTCTTCGCCCGCGACCGCCAGATCGCCGAGGAGGCCTACGCCGGCGACGTCGTCGGCATCCCCAACCACGGCACCCTGCGCATCGGCGACACGCTCACCGAATCCGAGGACCTCCAGTTCGTCGGCGTCCCCTACTTCGCCCCCGAGATTCTCCGTCGTGTCCGCCTCGACGACGCCATGAAGGCCAAGAAGCTCCGCCAGGCCCTGCAGGAGCTGGCCGAGGAGGGCGTCGTCCAGCTCTTCCGCCCCCAGGACGGCAGCCAGCCCATCGTCGGCGTCGTCGGTACCCTGCAGCTCGACGTCCTCCTCGCCCGCATGGCCGCGGAATACGGCGTCGGCATCGGCTTCGAGGGCGTCCCCTTCAGCCTCGCCCGCTGGGTCAGCGGCGACAGGCTGGCCATCGAGCGCTTCGTCGCCGAGAACCGCACCGCCATGGCCGACGACGTCGACGGCGACCCCGTCTTCCTCGCCAGCTCCGCCTTCATGATGAAGCGCACCGCCGAGATGCACCCCACCCTCGGCTTCCGCGACATCAAGGACATCCGCCCCGACGCCGCCTGAGCGGGCAGGGCAGGGCGGGCAGAAGGCAGGCAAGGGGCAGACAGGACAGGCAAGGTCGAGGCTCTGCCTCGAGCTCCGCCAAAGGCTCGCCTTTGGAATCCACCACTCAAGTAACGAGTTCCCCCGCGCCCCTCAGGTGCCCGCCATTACTTGCCGCCCGGACGCCGTCCCGCGCCGCCCGATCGGGCAGCGCGGTACCCCGACGCCCCAGATCCGTCCCGCACCGCAGGACGACACGGGTCGAAACACCCCGATCCGTCCCGCGCCGCAGGACGGAAGATCCCGGTTTCCGTCCCGCGCCGCAGGACAGAAAGGCCGGATCCCCCCGATCCGTCCCGCGTCGCAGGACGCCGCAGCCCCCGCCGATACCCCGATCTTGTCCCGCCCCGCAGGACGCCCGCCCGGCGCCCCCGCATCCCCGGCCCGGGCCAAGGAACCGCCCGCCGTCGGCCCCCCGAACGCGAAGCGCCGGCCAGGGCGAACCCTGGCCGGCGCTGCACCACCCGTCAGACCGGCCGGTGGTTACCGGCGGTAGCCGCGGTGGCGGTAGAAGCGGTGCCGCGGGAGGTAGCGGCGGTGGTGGTAGTACTGGGCCTGGTGCACGTAGGCCCGCGCCGGCGCCGCGGTGAGCGCGTCGAAGCTCAGCTTGCCGGCCTCGCTCTCGGTGACCACGTGCTGCGCCGAGGCGGTGCTCACGGTCGCAGCCCCTGCGAGCAGGCCCAGCCCGAGCACCGCGGCGGCGGCGGTGCGAATCAGTCCATGCATGCGATCGTGCTCCTGCTCGTTCAACATACCGCCTAGATCATGCCGCCGGCCGGAGCAAGCCGGCAACCGGCCGCCTCCGCCGATTGCCCGCCCGCCGTGTCGCTCAGGCGACCTTGGCGAGGCCCTTGTCCTTGATCAGCGTCTCCAGCTCGCCCGACTGGAACATCTCGGTGACGATGTCGCACCCGCCGACGAACTCCCCGCCGACATACAGCTGCGGCACCGTCGGCCAGTTGGAGAACTGCTTGATCCCCTCGCGCAGCTCCGGGTCCTCCAGCACGTTGGCCGTCTTGAACGCCACGTTCATGTGCCCGAGGATCTGCACCACCCGCGCGGAGAAGCCGCACTGCGGGAACATGGCGTTGCCCTTCATGTAGAGCATGACCGGGTTCTCGGTGATCTCGCCCTGGATGCGGTCGGTGATCGTCGTCATCGTGGAAATCTCCCTGTGGAGGTTGGAACGCTCGCCTAGCGCGTGGCCGGGTCGCCCGGCACGGAGGTCTGCAGCGCCAGCGCGTGCAGCTCCCCGCCCATGCGCCCCTGCAGCGCCGCATACACGATCTGGTGCTGCCTCACCCGCGACTGGCCGCGGAAGCTCTCGCTGATCACGGTGGCGGCGTAGTGGTCGCCGTCGCCCGCCAGGTCCTCGACCGTGACGACGGCGTCGGGCAGCGCGGCCCGGATCATCGTCTCGATCTCGCCGATCGCCATCGCCATGCACGCTCTCCCTCGCCGGGGCCGCCCGGCGCCCGGACGCGCCCTGTGGACCGGCCCGCGCCGGCAGCCCCGCCCCGGTCGACGCCTCAGTGGCCCATCCACTCCTGGAAGAACCGCTCGTGCGCCGCCCGCAGGCCTGCCAGGGATATGAGCACCCCGCCCGGCAGTGTCAAACCGCCCCCGCCCGCCGCCTCCGCCCGCCCCAGCCGCGCCGCCGGCACCCCCGCCGCCGCCGCATGCCCCAGCAGCGCCTCCGCATGCGCCGTCGCCAGCACGTAGCGCGCCTGGTCCTCGCCGAACCAGAACGCGTGGTCCGCGACCCCCGGGGCCTGCCCGTCCGCCCGCAGCACCGCCCCCACGCCCCCGCCCAGCGCCATCTCCGCCACCGCCACCAGCAGCCCGCCGTCGCTCACGTCGTGGCACGCCGCCACCTCGCCGCGCCGGATCGCGTCGCGCACGAAGTCCCCGTGCGCCCGCTCCGCGACCAGGTCGACCGCCGGCGGCGGCCCCTCCTCGCGCCCGCACAGCTCGCGCAGCCACAGCGACTGCCCCAGGTGCCCGGCACTCTCCCCCACCAGCACCAGCTCCAGCCCCGGCAGCAGCGCCAGCCCGACGGAGCCCGCCGCGTCCTCCAGCACGCCCAGCCCGCCGATCGCCGGCGTCGGCAGGATCGCCGTCCCCCGCGTCTCGTTGTACAGGCTGACGTTGCCGCTCACGACCGGGAAGTCCAGCGCCACGCACGCCGCCGCCATGCCCCGGACGGCCGCCGCGAACTGCCCCATGATCTCCGGCTTCTCGGGGTTGCCGAAGTTCATGTTGTCCGTGATCGCCAGCGGCCGCGCCCCCACCGCCACCAGGTTGCGCCACGCCTCCGCCACCGCCTGCGCGCCCCCCGCCTCCGGGTCGGCGAAGCAGTAGCGCGGCGTGCAGTCCGTGGTCAGCGCCAGCGCCCTGCGCTCGCCCACCCGCACGACGGCCGCATCCGCCCCGCCCGGCCTGCGGATCGTCTGCCCGCCGACGGTGCTGTCGTACTGGTCCCACACCCACGCCCGCGAGCACAGGTCCGGGCACCCCACCAGCGTCAGCAGCGCCTGTTCGATCCCCACCGGATCGGCCACCTCGCCCAGCGCCGCCCGCTTCGGCGTCTCCTCGGTCGGCCGGTGGTACAGCGGCGCCTGCTCGGCCAGCGGGTCGAGCGCGATGTCCGCCTCCACGACCCCCCTGTGGCGCAGCACGATCCGCCCTGTGTCGGTGATGCGCCCGATCACCGCGAACTCCAGCTCCCACTTGTCGAAGATCGCCCGCGCCACGTCCTCGCGGTCCGGCCTGAGCACCATGAGCATCCGCTCCTGGCTCTCCGACAGCATCATCTCGTAGGCGCTCATCCCCGCCTCGCGCTGCGGCACGCAGTCCAGGTCCAGCTCGATCCCCACCCCGCCCTTGCCCGCCATCTCCACCGCCGACGACGTGAGCCCGGCGGCCCCCATGTCCTGGATCGCCACGATCGCGTCCGTCGCCATCAGCTCCAGGCACGCCTCGATCAGCAGCTTCTCCACGTACGGATCGCCCACCTGCACCGTCGGCCGCTTGGCGTCCGTGTCCGCGTCGAACTCGGCCGACGCCATGGTCGCCCCATGGATGCCGTCCCGCCCGGTCCTGCTGCCCACGTAGACGACCGGGTTCCCCACCCCCGCCGCCGCCGACAGGAAGATCCGGTCGAGCGGCGCGATCCCCACCGTCATCGCGTTGACCAGCGGGTTGCCGTCGTACGCCGGGTGGAAGTCGATCTCCCCGCCCACCGTCGGCACCCCCACGCAGTTGCCGTACCCCCCGATGCCGCGCACCACCCCGTCCACGACCCGCTTCGTCCCCGGCGCGTCGGGATGCCCGAACCGCAGCGCGTTCAGGTTCGCCACCGGACGCGCCCCCATGGTGAACACGTCGCGCAGGATGCCGCCGACCCCCGTCGCCGCCCCCTGGTACGGCTCGATGAAGCTCGGGTGGTTGTGCGACTCCATCTTGAAGATCGCCGCCAGCCCCTCGCCGATGTCGACGACCCCGGCGTTCTCCCCCGGCCCGTGCACCACCCAGGGCGCCTTGGTCGGAAGCTGGCGCAGCCACGCCCGCGACGACTTGTACGAGCAGTGCTCCGACCACATCACCGAGAAGATCCCCAGCTCGGTGAAGCTGGGCACCCGCCCCATGATCGCCTCGACGCGGGCGTACTCCTCGGCGGAAAGGCCGAAGCTCTTGGCGAGGGCGGCGTCGACTGTGGGCATTCGGGGCCTCGCGGAGGAAGGAAGGCCAGGGCTCTGCCCTGGACCCGCCAGGGCGAGCCGCCCTGGACCGGCATTGTGAGAAAAGAACAACCAGCGCCGGGGGTCCGGGGGGGCGGCTCGCCTCCCCGGCCTTGCCTGCTAGGCCGCCAGCGCCTCCGCCAGCCCCGCGAACAGCGGCCGCCCGTCCACGCCGCCGCACAGCGGGTCCACCAGGTCCTCCGCGTGCGGCATCAGCCCGAGCACCCGCCGGTTTGCGCTGAACACGCCCGCGATCCCCCGCGCGCTGCCGTTCGGCGCCTCCGCCAGCACCTCGCCGTTGGCCGAGGCATACCGGAACGCGACCTGCCCCTCGCCCTCCAGCCGGTCCAGCGTGTCCGCGTCCGCGAAGTAGTTGCCGTCCCCGTGCGCCATCGGCGCCTGGAACACGTCCCCCTCGGCCCATCCGCGCGTGTAGTCCGTGTCCGCCCGCTCCACCCGGAGGAAGCAGTCGCGCGAGATGAACCGCAGCCCCGCGTTCTGCAGCAGCGCGCCCGGCAGCATCCCTGCCTCGGTGAGGATCTGGAACCCGTTGCACACGCCGAGCACGTGCCCGCCGGCGTCGGCGAACGCGCGCACCGCCGCCATGACCGGCGAGTGCGCCGCCATCGCCCCGCAGCGCAGGTAGTCGCCGTGGCTGAACCCCCCCGGCAGCACCACGAGGTCGAGCGGCGGCAGCGCGGTCTCCTTGTGCCAGACCATGACCGGCTCGTGCCCGCCCGCCTGGCGCAGCGCGATCGCCATGTCGCGCTCCCGGTTGGTCCCCGGGAAGATGACGATCCCAGCCCTCACGACCCGACCCTCACGAC
>CAXSER010000202.1:0-5827 GCA_964236315.1 uncultured Acetobacteraceae bacterium
GCGCCGCCGGGGGCTGCGCCGAAGGGGGCGGCGCCGGTGCCGGTCACGCGGATCCTGGCGGAGTATGCGGCGGGGGCGACGGTTTCGCAGGTGCCGGAGGGGGTGCGCAGGGAGGCGTCGCGCACGCTGCTGAACTGGGTGGGGTGCGCGGTCGGCGGGTCGCGGCAGGGGGCGGTGGCGCATGCGGTCGCCGCGCTCGGGCCGTTCTCGGGGCCCGCGCAGGCAAGCCTGTTCGGGCGCACGGAGCGGATGGACGCGATGAGTGCGGCGCTGGT
Organism: uncultured Acetobacteraceae bacterium; assembly: GCA_964236315.1. GTDB lineage: Bacteria > Pseudomonadota > Alphaproteobacteria > Acetobacterales > Acetobacteraceae > CAXSEF01. The sequence continues at coordinate 276 of CAXSER010000202.1, forward strand.
GAACGGGATCGGCTCGCACGTGCTGGACTACGACGACACGCACCTCAGGACGATCATCCATCCGGCAGGGCCGGTGGCGGCCGCGCTCACGGCGTTCGCGGAGTACAGGCCTGTGGGCGGGGAGGCGTTCATGAACGCGCTGGTGATCGGGTGCGAGATCGAGTGCCGGATGGGGAACTCGGTGTTTCCGGAGCACTACGCGAAGGGGTGGCACATCACCGGGACGACCGGGGTGTTCGGGAGTGCGGCTGCGATCGGGCGGGTTCTGGGGCTGGACGCGCGGCGGATGGCGTGGGCGATCGGGCTGGCGGCGTCGCAGCCGGTGGGGCTGAAGGTGCAGTTCGGCTCGGACACCAAGGCGTTCCATCCGGGGCGGGCGGCGCAGAACGGGATGCTGGCGGCGCTGCTCGCCGAGCAGGGGTACACGGCGGCGCCCGATGCGATCGAGGGGTTCGACGGGTGGGGGCAGGCGATGAGCACGCGGCACGACTGGGGGGAGGTCACGCGCGGGCTGGGGGAGCGCTACGAGCTGGCGCTGAACACCTACAAGCCGTTCGCGTGCGGGATCGTGGCGCATCCGGCGATCGATGCGGCGATCCAGCTGCGCGACGAGAACACGCTGCGGCCGGAGGAGATCAGGGCGGTGGTGGTGCGGGTGCATCCGCTGGTGCTGAACCTGATGGGGAAGAGCGAGCCGCGGGCGGGGCTGGAGGGGAAGTTCAGCGTGTTCCACGCGGTCGCCGTGGCACTGGTCACGGGGCGGGCGGGGGAGCAGGCGTTCACGGACGAGGCGGTGCGCGATCCCGTGGTCGTGGGGGTGCGGGGGAAGGTTGTGGCCGAGGTCGATCCGGCGATCGGGGCGGACCAGGTGGACATGACGGTGAGCCTGGAGGACGGGCGGGTGCTGCACAGGTTCATCGAGCACGCGGTGGGGAGCCAGGATCACCCGATGTCGGATGCGCAGCTGGAGGCGAAGTTCAGGGGGCTCGCGGAGGGGATCCTGCCGGAGGGGAAGGTGGGGGGGCTGATGGCGCTGTGCCGGGGGGCGTGGGGGCTGGAGGATGCGGGGGCGATCGGGCGGGCCGGGGGGGCTTGAGGGGGGCCGTCGGGAGAGGCTGCGCCGGGAAGGCTGTCGCGATGGGACCGGCCGGCTGGCTGCGGCGCGACGCGGCCGCTATCTCCGGCTTTCCTGCTCGTGCCACGTCTGCAGCTCGTGCAGGAGCCTCTCCTTCTCCAGGTTGTTCATCGCGTCCACCTGTCTCGCCTCCGGCCTTGTCGACGGCCGGGCATGCTGGTTGAGCCACTCCTGTGCCGCCGGGAAGCGCGTCCAGCCCGGCAGGTCCGCGCCGAGACTGACGTCGCGCCATTTCGGGTGGCGGGGGGGATGCTGGAACTCGTCGAAGCGGTCGAAGAACGCGGTCACGAAGCGTGCGAGCCGCCGGTAGTTCTCGTTGTTCGGCTTCCAGGCGTACGTCGCCATGACGTAGCCGACGGCGATCGTGTCGACCGGCGCGTCCTCGGCAACCAGCGTCGGGTACGTCGCATGCGTGAGCCGGGACGGCAGGTACGTCGCCAGCAGCTCCGGCGTCGGGTCGATGGGCAGGAGGTGCAGGTTGTCGGAGGCGGCTATTGCGCTGAACAGCTTGCCGGGCTTGCCCACCAGCCAGACGGCCGCCGCGATCTCTCCCCGCCTGAGCTTCTCCAGCGCCAGGTCCTGGTCGTGGCTGGTGACCTCTACGGGGATGCCGAGCGTCTCGAAGACGAACGGCGCGGTCATGGACGTGCCGCCGCCGGGGACGTCGCAGTTCACCTTGCGGTGGGCGAGGTCCGCCAGCGTCCTCACGTCCCTCGACGCGAGGACATGGACCTCCCCGTCGTAGAGCTTGGTGATGTACTGGATGTTCCGGGCCAGGCCGGGGTAGATGCGCTGCCGCTGCGCATGGGCGAGCACGTCGGACTGGGCGATCGCCACGTCGATGCCGTGCATCTGCACGAGGTCGGCGACGTTCTGCATCGAGCCCTTGCCGACGATGGGCAGGATGCGGAGCCTGGAGCCCGCGTCGAGGACCTCCGCGAGATCGGCCGCCAGGGCGAGGGTCGTGCCGGTCAGCGGGCCGCCGATGACGCGGATCGTGTTGGGGTCGGCCAGCGCGAGGTCCTGGACCGGGGATGTCTCCGCGCGCGCGGATGCGCCGATGGCCACCGCGGGGATGGCGAGCGCGGGGGCGGCCCCGAGAAGGCGGCGTCTCGACAGATCCTGCGACATCGTGCTGCCCGCCTTCGTGTTCAATCGAGCTGCTGGCGCTCGAGGTTGCGCAGCGACCGTTCCGCGTCGTCCGAGCCCAGGATGGCCGCGCGCCGGTACCACCGGGCGGCCAGCGTCTTGTCGGGCTGCGCACTCACCGCGGCCGACCGGATCAGGGAGGTCGGGTCGTACGTCCGCCCCAGGGCCAGGGCGGCGTCCGCGCTTCCCGCGTTGGCGGCCAGTTCGTAGTAGAGGCGCGCGGCGGAGACGTCGTGGGCGGCCAGCATCGCGTCGCCGCGGCCGAGCGCCGTGCCCGCAAGGCGCGACATCGCGGCGGGATCGGGCGCGGAGACGCCGGGCGGCGCAGGCGGCCCCGGGTTCGGGGATGGCGGGGGGCGGGGGGCCATGGGCTCGGCGCCTGCAGGCGTGCCGGCGGCCAGGGTCGCGGACGACGCACCGGGCTCGATCGTGCCTGCCGTTGTCGTCGGTGCGCGTGCGTCCGCCTGGGCGCCGGGGACGACGGGGTGAGCGGCCCGGGTTCGTGGGGTCCGCGCGACGTCCCCGGCCTCGCCGGCGGGAGTCTGCGGCGTTGCCGGACCGTCGCGCAGTCCGGGCGGATAGGCCTGGATGAAGGCCAGGACGACAGCCTGGTCGGCCGCTCCCGCGGCGAGGAGGCCGCCGCACCCGAGAGCCGCCAGGCCTGCCAGCAGGACGCGGGGGACGCGCCGCCTTCTGCGCGTCGCGCGCGGGGACGAGGCGAGGAACTCCATCGCGGGCGCAACCCGGCCGGGCGGGGGCGGCCTTGCGGCTTCGGGGGCCCGGGGCAGGATGATGGGCGAGCCGATCCGCGGTTCCAGGGCGCCCTGCCGGCAGGCCGAGAGATCGTCCCAGAAGCCGGCCTCGCCCACGCAGAGCAGCTGCAGGGGAAGGCTCGGGTCGTCGAGCGTCGGCATGCACGCAAGGCTGCCGAGAAGGTCGGGATCGACGCCCTCGGCCTCCTCGAGGACGAGGACGCGTCTGGTCTCGCCGGGAACCGGTCGCTCGATGAGCCGCAGGCACTCGGCGACCTGCCGCGAACGTTCCGGGCCCGTTCCCTTGCCGTTCATCCCGCCGACCTTCAGGCGGTCCATGGACGAGGCCACGCCCAGGCACGAGACCATGGTCCTGCGCAGACGGATGATGCGTGTTCCCCGGGCCGCGAGGTCGGCGAGCGCCGCGTCGATCACGCGTCCCGTCGTCGTGCCCGCATCCGCAATGACCCCGGTGACGGGACGGCCCTGGCAGATCGCCTGGACGATGGTCCTTGCCGCTTCTCGTTGCCCTGCCGTCGACAGCGGCGTCTTCCGCCTGTCCGACGTGGGCCGCGCCTTCAGGTCTGCATCCAGCATTTCTCAGCACGTCCTGCGTTTTCGGGATCGGCGTCGAGGAGGTCGGGAGCGCGTTCGCGGCCGTTCCGGCCGCACTGACGATGCATCCTCGCTGCGCTGCAGGAGACTTGTCCAGAAAATACGTCCGTGCGCGACGAGAAGGTTTCGAATCGGCAAGATCGACGCGGCCGCCTGCCGGCAGGGATGCGCCATCGAAACGTGATCCATCCGTACGGCGAGGATCAGGACGTGGGATCGTGGCGAGGCCGGGACGAGGCCGGCCTTGCGGGTGATCCGCGATGCGTCCGCAGCGGACGAGGCGTCGCCGGCGGGATGCGGCAGCGGCTTCGCGCGGCGCGGCGGCACCCGCCCGTGGCCTTCCGCCCTGTCCGGGCTGCGGTGGCCGCCCCATGCGGCCGGGCGTGCCGGGAACTCCGATCCGGCCGGCGCGCTCTCCGCCCGGCGCGGACCGGTGATCGCGGCGCGCATTCCGGACCATCGGGCCGTGTTCGTCCGGCGCGGATACGGGAGGACGACATGACCGAGCGGGTGCCCACGATCGTCAACATGCACACGGCGCCGGAGATCGCGGCCGACGTGCCCGCCGCTTGGAGGCATTCCCGGCGCGCGTTGACGCCCGCGCTGAGGGATGCGGGGCCGGGGCGTTTCGGGATGGGTCGTCTCGGCATGGGCGCCGTGCGGGTGCCGCCGGGCCACAGCGCGTGCCCGGCGCACACGCACCTCATGGCCGACGAGATCTTCGTCGTGCTCGAGGGGCGGGGCGTGTTCCGTTACGGGGACCGCGTGCACGAGATCCGCGCCGGGGACTGCATCTCCTGTCCGGCGGACACGGGGATCGCCCACCAGATCGCCAACCCGGCGAGCGCGGACGGCACGGGCGACCTGGTCTATCTCGCGATCGGCGCCGAGCCGCCCGGGGACGTTTGCACCTATCCCGACAGCGGCGCGCTCGTCGTCGATGGGCTCGGTCGCCACGGGTTCCTGCGCGAGGCCGGCTACTACGAGGGGCAGCCGGAGCCCACCCCGCTCCTGGCGCGCGGCGGCGACGCGCCGGGCTGACCGGGGGCGCGGGGCCGGGCGCGGCGCTTCGCGGAGTTCGTTCCTCGAGTCGTGGATTCCAAAGGCGAGCCTTTGGCGGAGCTCGAGGCAGAGCCTCGACCTTGCCTGCTTGCGCCCTCCCCTGCCCTACGCCTCGCCCTCGGCCAGGCGGTATCCGATGCCGGGCGCGGTCTGGAGCAGGGTTGCGCCGGCGGGGCCGAGCTTCTGGCGGACGAGGCCGACGTAGACGCGCAGGTATTGCACGTCCTCGGCGTGGCCGGTGCCCCAGACGGCGGTGAGCAGCTGGCGGTGGGTGAGGACGAGGCCGGCGTTGCGCACGAGGGTGGCGAGCAGGTCGTGTTCGCGCGGGGTGAGGGCGACCTCGATGCCGTCGACGCGGAGGCGCCGGTGGGTGAGGTCGAAGTCGACGGGGCCGTGCCGCCAGTGGTCGGGGGGGGTGTCGGGACCGCGGGCGCGGCGCAGGCAGGCGCGCAGGCGGGCGAGGAGCTCGCCGGGGGCGAAGGGCTTGTCGATGTAGTCGTCGGCGCCGTGGTCCAGCGCGGTGATCTTCTCGGCGGTGGAGTCGCGGGCGGAGACGACGATGATGGGGGTGGCGCTGGCGGCGCGCAGGCGAAGGATGACCTCCTGGCCGTCGAGGTCGGGGAGGCCGAGGTCGAGGAGGATGGCGGCGGGGGCCTGCTCGGCGGCGGCGCGGATGCCGGCGAGCGCGGTCAGGGCCTGGGCGACGGTGTAGCCGGCGGCTTCCAGCACCGGCTTCAGGAAGCGGTGGATCTGCGGCTCGTCGTCGACCACCAGGATCGTGGTGCGGCCGCCGCTGGCCATCGTCTCGGTCATGCCGCCGGAAGCCTTATGCTGATGAC
>CAXSER010000203.1:0-5791 GCA_964236315.1 uncultured Acetobacteraceae bacterium
CAAGGCCAGGGCTCTGCCCTGGACCCGCCAGGGCGAGCCGCCCTGGACCGGCGCACATGTCCTTTGAAATTGCCGGTCCAGGGGCGGCTTGCCCCTGGCGGGTCCGGGCAGAGCCCGGCCTTGCTTCCTTCGGACCCCCCTGATGCCCAGCTTCCGCTACACCGCGATCCTGCCCACCGGCGAGCTGTCGCGCGGCGTGATGGACGCCGCCGACGAGGCCGCCGTCGTCCGCGCCCTGCAGAAGGCCGGCAGCCTCCCCGTCCGCACCGACCCCGCCGCCGGCGGCTTCCTCTCCGACCTCATGGCCACCGAGTTCGGCGCGAGGCGCGGCCTGCGCAAGCAGGAGGTGTCCGACCTCACCCGCGAGCTCTCCATCATGCTCGCCGCCGGCCAGGACCTCGACCGCGCGCTCCGTTTCCTCGCCGACACCGCGCCGAACGCGCGCGTGCGCACCGTCGCCGAGCGCCTGCGCCAGTCCGTGCGCGACGGCGCCTCGCTGGCCGCCGCCCTCGCCGAGCACCCGCAGAGCTTCCCGAAGCTCTACGTCGGCCTGGTCCGCGCCGCCGAGGCCGGCAGCACGCTCGCCCCCACGCTGGACCGCCTCGGCACCCTGCTGGAGCGCGAGCGCAGCCTCGCCTCCACCATCACCTCCGCCCTGATCTACCCGGCCCTGCTCCTCGTCGCCGCAATCGGCTCCATCGGTCTCCTCCTGACCGAGGTACTCCCCCAGTTCGTCCCCCTGTTCGAGCAGAACGGAGTCGCACTCCCCCGTCCCACGCAGATCCTCATCACCACAGGCAACCTCGCCCAGTCCTACGGCCTCTACGCCCTGCTCGCCCTCGTTCTCGCGGGATTTGCCGCCCGCCAGGCCCTGCGCCGCCCTGCCACCCGCCTGGTCGCCGACCGCCTGATCCTGCGCCTGCCCATCGTCGGCGCCCTCGCCCGCGAGGTGATGGCCGCGCGCTTCACCCGCACCCTCGGCACGCTGGTGCTCAACGGCGTCCCCCTGATCGCCGCCCTGGGCATCGTGCGCGAGACCATCGGCAACCTCGCCGGCGTCGGCGCCGTCGACGCCGCCGCGATCAGCGCCAAGGGCGGTGCCGGCCTGTCCAGGCCCCTCGCCCAGAGCGGCCTGTTCCCCGTGCGCACGATCTACCTCCTCGGCCTGGGCGAGGAGACCGCGCAGCTCGGCGCCATGGCGCTTCGCGCCGCCGAGATCCACGAGGAGAAGACCCGCGTCGGCGTCCAGCGCCTCGTCGCCCTCCTGGTGCCCGCGATCACCGTGGTCATGGGTGCCGCCATCGCCGGGATCGTCGCGTCGCTGCTGCTGGCGATGCTGAGCCTCAACGACCTCGCGCAGTGAACAGGGCAGCAAGGCCAGGGCTCTGCCTTGGACCGGCACTTGAGAGGATTGTTCCGGATGCCGGTCCAGGGGCGCTGCCCCTGGCGGGTCCAGGGCAGCGCCCTGGCCTTGCTTCCCGCATGCGCCAGACCGGCTTCACCCTGATCGAGATGGTCGTCGTCCTCGTCGTCCTCGCCCTTGCCCTCTCGATCGTCGCCTCCCGCGGCCCGATGCGCAGCCGCACCCTGGAGGCCCGCCTCGCCGCCTCGCAGATCGCCGAGCAGCTTCGCCTCGCCCGCACCCAGGCGATCGCCACCGACCGCACCGTCTCCTTCACCCTCGACCTCCCCGCCCGCAGCTGGCGCGTCGGCACGGCCGCGCCCCACCGCGTCGCCGACGGCACCGCCCTGTCCATGCTCTCCGTCGGCCAGATCGCGGGAGGCCAGTCCCCGGCCCAGGAGTCCCCAACCCAGGGCGACTCTCCCGCCCTTGCCTCCGTGCGCCGCACCGGCGCGATCAGCTTCGCCCCCGACGGCAGCTCCTCCGGCGGGCAGATCGAGCTGGCCGATGGCGGCCGCCGCATGCGTGTCGGCGTGGACTGGCTGACCGGCCGCGTCGGCGTCACCGAGGTCCGCTAGGCCCGGCATGGACACCGAGCCTGCGAGCCGCCTCCATGCCCAGGCGGGCTTCACCCTGTTCGAGGTGATGGTCGCCTTCGTGATCGCCTCCCTCGCCCTCGGTGTCCTGTTCGCCGGCGGCCTCGCCGGCCTGCGCACCGCGAAGATCGCCGACGGCTACGGCGACGCCCTGTCGCGCGCCCGCTCGCGCATCGCCGCGATCGTCGCCCCCCAGCCCCTCGACACGAGCGGCGACGACGGCGGCGGCTACCGCTTCCACCTGCGGATCACCCAGGCGGGCACAGTGACCCCCGCCCACGACGACTCCCTCGGCCAGGCGGGCGGCCAGTCCGCGACCCGCATCGGCCTGTACGACATCTCCGTGACGCTCTCCTGGCGCGGCGACGGTGGCGAGCGCCAGGTCGCCCTCGCCACGCAGCGCCTCGGCCTCGTGCCGCCGGCCGCCCCTTGACCCCCCGTGCCACGGAACGCGGCTTCTCCCTCCTGGAGGTGCTGGTCGCGCTGGTCGTCCTCGGCCTGCTGATCGGCACCCTGACCCAGGGCGTGCGCTTCGGCGTCGGCGCAATCGCGGCCCAGGCCCGCATCGTGGGTGTTCGCGGCGACGAGGACGCGGTCGAGCGTGCCATGCGCCGCCTGGTCGAGCACATGGACCCCGGCACCTTCACGACGCCCCCGGAGATGGCCGGCACGGCGTCCCGTCTGGAGTTCGTCACCGAGCTGCCCCTGGCCGCGGCTCTGCTTCCGGCCCGCGGCCCCGCCGCCCAGACCGCGCTGCGGGTCGACGCCGCACTGGAGGCCGACGCCCGCCACCGCCTGGTGCTGCGCTGGCGCCCGCATGTCGGCGGCCAGCGCCTTGCCCCTGCGCCACCCGTCTCCGAGGAGGTCCTGCTGTCCGGGGTGGACCAGGTGACGTTCGGCTTCCTCTCCCCGCAGACGGGCTGGCAGGCGTCCTGGCGCGGCACGGAGCTGCCGCTGCTGGTCCGCATCCACGTCGGCTTTCCCAAGGGCGACCGTCGATCCTGGCCCGACCTGATCGCCGCCCCGCAGCGGCAACGCCCCGACCAGTAGGCAGGACAGGAACGAGGCTCCGTCCCGGCTTTGCCGACGGCTCGCCTCCCCCGGTGGCTCCAGGCCCGATCCTGGCTGGCGCCGGCGCCGCGGTCCGCCCGGCTATGCCGGCATCAGGACGGACCCGTCGATCGTCTCGGCCTGGTCCAGGTAGCCGGACGCCACCGCGGCAAGAGCGGTCAGCAGCGCCTTCTGCACCGGGTCGAGCGGCTCGCGGGGCCGGAAGTCGATCAGGCAGAGAGCCCCCACGGAGTGCCCGCCGGCGCCGGACAGCGGGGCGCCGGCGTAGAACCGGATTCCCGGTTCGCCGATGACAAGGGCGTTGGCGGAGAACCGTGCGTCGCGTGTCGCGTCCGAGATGGTGAAGACGCCCTGCCCGGCGATGGTGTGCGCACAGAACGAGACGTCGCGCCCGGTCCCGGAGATGTCGAGGCCGGTGCGGCCGATGAAGCACTGGCGCTCCTGGCCGACCAGCGACACCATGCAGGCCGGCACGTCGAACAGCGCCGCGGTGAGGCCCGCCAGCCGGTCCAGCGAAGGACCCTCGTGGCTGCCCTCGGCGAGAGCCACGGCCGCGAGACGCTGCTCCTCGTCGCGGATGGCCGGCGGCGTCGGGGAGGACGGCACGTCGGACCAGGACACCGCCCGGTTGCGCCCGCGCCGCTTGGCCTCGTACAGCGCCGCGTCGGCCGCCGCGACCAGGCTCGTCGGGCGCATGGTCTCGTCGTCGAACTGCGGCGCCAGGGTGGCGTAGCCGATGCTGGCGGTGACCACTCCGGCGGGCGGGCTGGCCTCGTGCGGGACCGCGCAGGCCGCGATCGCGGCACGGACCCGCTCGGCCAGCTCCGCGGCACCCTCCGCCTCGGTGACGGGCAGCAGCACCGCCAGCTCCTCGCCGCCGTAGCGCGCAGAGAGGTCGGCGGGGCGCCGCGCGAGGTCGGCCACCGCCGCCGACACCACCTGCAGGCAGCGGTCGCCGGCCTGGTGGCCATAGCGGTCGTTGAACAGCTTGAAGCGGTCGACATCGATCATCAGCAGGGAGATCTGTGTGCCCTCCCGCATGGCGCGCCGCCACTCCGTCTCGATCGAGGCGTCGAACCGGCGGCGGTTGGCAAGGCCCGTCAGCGGGTCGGTGACGGCCTGCGCCGCGACCTCGCGGTTGAGCACGGCGAGCTGGTCCTCGACGGCCTTGCGCTTGGTGATGTCGCGCAGGCTGCCGACGAAGCGCGTCCCGAACTCGTCGCCGTCCCGCACCAGGGCCATGCACGACTCCACCCACAGCGTGCTGCCGTCCTTGCGGATGTAGCGGCAGATCGAGGTCACCACCTCCTCGCCGGCGAGCAGCCGTGGGCCGATCGCGATCGTGGCGTCGCGATCCTCCGGGTGGACGAGGCTGCCCCACGGCAGCGAGTCGACCTCCTCGCCGGTCCGGCCGGTCAGCCGGTGGAACGCGGGCGAGGCGTAGGTCAGCCTGCCGTCGGCCGACAGGCAGATGATGGCGTCCGACGTGTTGTCGGCCAGCATGCGGTAGCGGTGCTCGGTGCGCTCGCCGCTGCGGATCTGCCGCGCGGCCACGGCGCCGAGCACGGCCAGCGCCGACGCCGCGCCCAGCGTGACGAGGAAGTGCAGCCAGCCGTCGGCCCGCCACTGCGCCAGGACCTCGTCCATGGCGTGCGACACGACGACGAACAGCGGCGTGCCATCGACGCGCCGGAAGCTGCTCAGCCGCTCGACGCCGTCGACCTCGGACACGTAGCGGAGGTTCCCGGCCCCCGGCCCGGACCGGAACGCCTGCAGCACGGGGCTGGCGGCGATCGGCGTGCCGATGGTCGCGGAACCGGCGGAGACGCGCAGCACGGAGGTGCCGTCCGAGGACAGCAGCGCGATCACCCCCCTGCGGCCGACGGAGAACGACTCGTAGAGCCGCTGCTCGTGGCCGACCGCGATGGCGGCGACGACCACGCCGGCGAACGAGCCGTCGGCGGCATCGACGCGGCGCGAGACGGTCAGCACCCAGACGCCGTCCGCCTTGCGCCGGATCGGCGGACCGACATGGAGCCCGCGATCGGCATTGCCCGCATGGAAGCGGAAATACCCGCGATCCTCGAACATCGTGGCGTTCGGGCCGGCACCCGCCGACGCGGACACCCGGAGCCCCTCGGCATCGAGGACCGACAGGCCGCCGAGCAGGGGAAGGTCCTGCGCGCGCCGCTCGATGAAGCCGGTCAGGCCCGTCCGGTCCGCGGACGCACCGCCCTCGTGCTCGACCCGCTCGCGCACCTCGGACACCGCGGCGTCCACCGTCTGCACCACGTCGTGCGCCTGCTGCGCCAGGGCGCGTGCCAGGTTGTCGGTCTCGGCGATGTCGCGCGCGACGGCCTCCTGACGCCCCTGCCAGGTGCGCCAGCCGTCGAGGCCGAGCAGCAGCACGCAGACCGCAAGCACGCCGGCCAGGAGGCGCACGTGGAGCAGCGGCCGCCTGCCACGGCGACGGTCGGGAAAGGTGGCCATGCGGAAGCGTGCTCCCCGTCTGCGAGCGACACCGGCCCGCGAGCGGGACCGGACCGTCATTGGAACACGCCCGCCTTAAGGATTCTTTGATCGGCGCGGCGCGGCGCCGTCGCGCGCACCGGGCGCCGCGCGGAGCCGGCCGGTGTCCGGGCGCGGTCCGGCCTGCCCGTGCCGTCGCGGTTTGCAGCCGGGGTGAAAGCCGCTAGAGGGGGGCGGTTCGCGCGGGGGCCGC
>CAXSER010000204.1:0-5775 GCA_964236315.1 uncultured Acetobacteraceae bacterium
CGCGACCGGGCTGCCGGGCGAGGGCGGGCCGCAGCCGGCGGCGGGCGCGTTCTCCGCGGAGGTGATGGGCGGCGGCGCGCCTGGGCCGCACATGGGCGAGCCGGAGAGCTTCGCGTTCGACGCGCAGAGCGAGGCGGCGATCGCGCGCATCCTGGCGAAGTATCCCGAGGGGCGGCAGGCCAGCGGGGTGATCCCGCTGCTGTACGAGGCGCAGGGGCAGATGCGGCGCCAGACCGGCTCCGGCTGGGTGCCGCGCGTGGCGATGGACGCGGTGGCGGCGCGGCTGGGGATGGCGCCGATCCGGGTGTACGAGGTCGCGACCTTCTACCTGATGTTCAACACCACGCCGGTGGGGCGCTACCACCTGCAGGTGTGCACGACCGCCCCTTGCTGGCTGCGCGGGTCGGACGATGTGACGGAGGCGTGCAAGCGCGTCGCCGGGCTGGGCGGCTTCGGGGAGAGCAGCGCCGACGGGCTGTTCACGCTGACGTCCGTGGAGTGCCTGGGCGGGTGCGCCAACGCGCCGATCCTGCAGGTCAACGACGACTACTACGAGGACCTGACGGGCGAGCTGACCGAGGCGCTGCTTCTGGGCCTCAAGCGGGGCGAGGCGCCGCCGCCGGCGGGGTCGATGATCGGGCGGCGCGGCTCGGCGCCCGAGGGCGGGCCGAGGACGCTGCTGGAGCTGACGGGCGAGGGCTACGATGGCGGGGGGTCGCCCACCCCGCACGGGAAGGAAGTGGGCTGATGCTGAACGACCGGGACCGCGTGTTCACCAACCTGTACGGGCTGCACGACTGGCACCTGGCGGGCGCGCGGAAACGCGGCGACTGGGACGGCACGGCGGCGATCCTGGCGCGCGGGCGCGACGCGATTATCGACGAGATGAAGGCGTCCGGGCTGCGCGGGCGCGGCGGCGCGGGCTTCCCCACGGGCATGAAGTGGTCGTTCATGCCGAAGCAGTCCGACGGGCGGCCGCACTACCTCGTGGTCAACGCCGACGAGAGCGAGCCGGGGACGTGCAAGGATCGCGAGATCATGCGCCACGACCCGCACAAGCTGGTCGAGGGCTGCCTGCTCGGCGCCTTCGCGATCGGGGCGCACGCGGCCTACATCTACATACGCGGCGAATACTACAACGAGCATCTCAACCTGCAGGTCGCCATCGACGAGGCGTACGAGGCGGGGCTGATCGGGAAGAACGCCTGCGGCTCGGGGTGGGACTGCGACGTGTTCCTGCATCGCGGCGCGGGCGCCTACATCTGCGGCGAGGAGACGGCGCTGATCGAGAGCCTGGAGGGCAAGAAGGGCCTGCCCCGGCTCAAGCCGCCGTTCCCGGCCGCGGTCGGGCTGTACGGGTGCCCGTCGACGGTGAACAACGTCGAGACGATCGCCACCGCGCCGGAGATCCTGCGGCGCGGGGCGGCGTGGTTCTCGGGGTTCGGGCGGCCGAAGAACACGGGCACCAAGATCTTCTCGATCTCGGGGCACGTGAACAGGCCGTGCAACGTCGAGGAGGAGATGAGCATCCCGTTGCGCGAGCTGATCGACAGGCATTGCGGCGGCGTGCGCGGGGGGTGGGACAACCTGCAGGGCATCATCCCCGGCGGCTCGTCGACGCCGATCCTGGCGGCGGGTGCCTGCGACGACGTGCTGATGGACTTCGACAGCCTGCGCGACGCCAAGAGCGCGCTCGGCACGGCGGCGGTGATCGTGCTCGACAGGTCGGCGGACGTGATCAAGTGCATCGCCAACCTGGCGCATTTCTACAAGCACGAGACCTGCGGGCAGTGCACGCCCTGCCGCGAGGGCACGGGGTGGATGATGCGCATCCTCGACCGCATGGTCGAGGGGCGGGCCGAGGTCGAGGAGATCGACATGCTCGACCAGGTCAGCCGGCAGATCGAGGGGCACACCATCTGCGCGCTCGCCGATGGCGCGGCGTGGCCGGTGCAGGGGCTGATCCGCAACTTCCGGCCGGTGATCGAGGCCAGGATCGCGGCGCGCAAGGCACGGCCGGCAGGGGCGCGGATCGCGGTCACGCCGGCGAACCTGCCGATCGCGGCGGAGTGAAGGCCAGGGCTCTGCCCTGGACCCGCCAGGGGCGAGCCGCCCCTGGACCGGCACCCGTTGGGGGCACCCTCGCGGGGGGATGCCGCGGGACTGAAGTCGAGGTTTCCAAAGGCTTCGCCTTTGGCGGGTCCAGGGCAGAGCCCTGGCCTTTCTTCTGTGGGGCGACGCGATGACCAAGCTCACGATCGACGGGACCGAGATCGAGGTCCCCAACGGCAGCTCGGTGCTGCAGGCGTGCGAGCAGGCCGGGAAGGAGATCCCGAAGTTCTGCTACCACGAACGCCTGTCGGTCGCCGGCAACTGCCGGATGTGCCTGGTCGAGGTGGAGAAGGCGCCCAAGCCGGTGGCCTCCTGCGCCTATCCGGCCGCGGACGGCATGGTCGTGCACACCGACAGCGAGATGGTGCGCCGGGCGCGTCGCGGGGTGATGGAGTTCCTGCTCATCAACCACCCGCTGGACTGCCCGATCTGCGACCAGGGCGGCGAGTGCGACCTGCAGGACCAGGCGTATTCGTACGGCGGCGACCACTCGCGCTACGCAGAGAACAAGCGGGCGGTGAAGGACAAGTACCTCGGGCCGATCGTCAAGACGATCATGACGCGCTGCATCCAGTGCACGCGCTGCGTCCGCTTCGCCACCGAGATCGCCGGCGTGCCGGAGCTGGGGGCGACGTCGCGCGGCGAGGGCATGGAGATCGGCACCTACGTCGAGAAGGCGCTGACGTCCGAGCTGAGCGGCAACCTGGTCGACATCTGCCCGGTGGGCGCGCTGACCTCCAAGCCGTACGCCTTCGTGGCGCGGCCGTGGGAGCTGATGCACACCGACGGCGTGGACGCGCTGGACGCGGTGGGCTCGGCGATCCGCATCGACGCGCGCGGGCCGGAGGTGCTGCGCATCCTGCCGCGCACCAACGACGCGGTGAACGAGGAGTGGCTCGGCGACAAGAGCCGGCACGCGGTCGACGGGCTCAAGCGCCGGCGGCTCGACCGGGCGTGGGTCAGGCGCGGCGGCGTGCTCAAGCCGGCGAGCTGGGCGGAGGCGTTCGAGACGATCCGGGCGCGGCTGGACGGCATGGCGGGGGCGCGCATCGGGGCGCTGGCGGGCGACCTGTGCGACGCGGAGAGCATGGTGGCGCTGCGCGACCTGATGGGGGCGCTGGGGTCGCGCAACCTGGACTGCCGGCAGGACGGGGCGGCGCTCGATGCCTCGCGCCGCGAGTTCTACACCTTCAACACGACGATCGGCGGGATCGAGGAGGCGGACGCGATCCTGCTCGTCGGCACCAACCCGCGCCACGAGGCGCCGATCCTGAACGCGCGCATCCGCAAGCGCTACCTCGCGGGCGGGCTGGCGATCGGCGCGATCGGCGCGCGCTGGGACCTGACGTATCCGGTGACCTGGCTGGGCGAGGGGCCGCAGGCGCTGGGCTCGGTGATGGACGCGTCGCAGGCGGACGGGGCCGGGGTGTTCGCCAACGCGCTGCTCACGGCCAAGCGGCCGATGATCGTGGTCGGGCAGGGCGCGCTGGCGCGGCCGGACGGGGCGGCGGTGCTGGCGGCGTGCTGGTCGCTGGCGGGCGCCATGGGGGCGCTGGAGGCGGACTGGCACGGGTTCAACGTGCTGCACACGGCCGCCGCCCGGGTGGGCGCGCTCGACCTGGGCTTCGTGCCGGGGGAGGGGGGGCTCGACCTCGCGGGCATGATGGGCGGGGGCGTGGACCTGCTGTGGCTGCTGGGCGCGGACGAGTTCGACACGGCGCGGATCGGGGCGGACACCTTCGTCGTGTACCAGGGGCACCACGGCGACCGGGGCGCCGCGCGGGCGGACGTGATCCTGCCGGGCGCGGCCTACGTGGAGAAGCCGGGGACCTGGGTCAGCACGGAGGGGCGGGTGCAGCGCGGGCTGCGCTCGGTGTTCCCGCCCGGCGACGCGCGCGAGGACTGGCGCATCCTGCGCGCGTTCAGCGAGGTCGTGGGGCACGCGCTGCCGTACGACGACATCGACGCGGTGCGCGCGCGGCTGGCGGAGGTCAACCCGGTGTTCTCGCGCGAGGGGCTGCCGCGGTTCGGGGCGTCCGAGCGCGGCGGGCCGGCGGGCGATCCGAGGGCGGTGGGCGATGCGCCGTTCGTGCCGGCGATTGCGGACTACTACCAGACCGACCCGATCAGCCGGGCCAGCGCCACCATGGCCGAGTGCACCGAGACGCTGACGCGGCCGGCCCAGGCCGCGGCCGAGGCTGCGGCGAAGAGCGCGGCGATGCTGCAGGCGGCGGAGTGAGGACGTGACGCATTTCTTCTACGACACGATGGGCGGCCACTTCGTCCTCACGCTCGCCGAGACGCTGGCGATCATGGTGCCGCTGCTGATCTCGGTCGCCTACATGACGTATGCCGAGCGCAAGATCCTGGCGGCCATGCAGCTTCGCGTGGGGCCGAACGTGGTCGGGCCGTTCGGGCTGATGCAGCCGTTCGCCGACGCGCTGAAGATGCTGATGAAGGAGACGGTGGTGCCGACCGGCGCCAACCGCGCGCTGTTCCTGCTGGCGCCGGTGCTGACCTTCGTGCTGGCGATGATCGCCTGGGCGGTGATCCCGATGGGCGACGGCTGGGCGATCGCCGACATCAACGTGGGCGTGCTCTACCTGTTCGCGATCAGCTCGCTCGGCGTCTACGGCATCATCATCGCGGGCTGGGCCAGCAACTCCAAGTACGCGTTCCTCGGCGCGCTGCGCTCGGCGGCGCAGATGGTCAGCTACGAGGTCTCCATGGGCCTCGTGATCGTCTGCGTGCTGCTGTGCGTGGGCAGCCTCAACCTCAACGACATCGTGCGCGCGCAGAGGCACGTCTGGTTCTGCATCCCGCTGCTGCCGATGTTCGTGGTGTTCTTCATCTCGGCGCTGGCCGAGACCAACCGCGCGCCGTTCGACCTGGCGGAGGGGGAGAGCGAGATCGTCGCGGGGTTCATGGTCGAGTACAGCTCGATGTCGTACGGCCTGTTCTTCCTGGGCGAGTACGCCAACATGTTCCTGATGGCGGCGATGACCTCGATCCTGTTCATGGGGGGGTGGCAGGCGCCGTTCGGCATCGCGCCGTTCACCTGGGTCCCGGGGACGGTGTGGTTCCTGCTCAAGATCGCCTTCGTGATGTTCA
The DNA here is from genome assembly GCA_964236315.1 of uncultured Acetobacteraceae bacterium. Lineage (GTDB taxonomy): Bacteria > Pseudomonadota > Alphaproteobacteria > Acetobacterales > Acetobacteraceae > CAXSEF01. The sequence goes on from CAXSER010000204.1 coordinate 5,224, forward strand.
TGTTCGTCTGGGTGCGGGCCACCTTCCCGCGGTTCCGCTACGACCAGCTCATGCGCCTGGGGTGGAAGGTCTTTCTTCCGTTGTCGCTGTTCTGGCTGGTGCTGACGGCGAGCGTGCTGATGGCGATGGGGTGGCTGCCGGACGGGGTCTGAAGGCCAGGGCTCTGCCCTGGACCCGCCAGGGCGAGCCGCCCTGGACCGGCTTCTCTTAAGCAAGGCCGGTCCAGGGGCGGCTCGCCCCTGGCGGGTCCGGGCAGGGCCCGGCCTTGCTTCCCGGCTCGCTTGCCGATTGCTGCGGCGCGGGGTACATCCCGGCCGCCTGTGTAGGGGTTGGAGATGGCGTTCCTGGATCGCACCGCGCGGAGCTTCCTGCTGGGCGAGCTGCTCACCGGCATGGGCCTGACGCTTGGCTACATGTTCAAGCCCAAGGCGACCATCAACTACCCCTACGAGAAGAACCCGCTCAGTCCTCGCTTCAAGGGCGAGCACGCCTTGCGTCGCTACCCGAACGGCGAGGAGCGCTGCATCGCGTGCAAGCTGTGCGAGGCGGTCT
>CAXSER010000205.1:0-3557 GCA_964236315.1 uncultured Acetobacteraceae bacterium
ACCAGCACCACCCTTGCCCCCGCCCCGACCGCCTCCCCCAGCCGCCCCGCCCCGTCCCGGTTCACCGCCAGGAACGCCGCCCGCGACCGCGCCTTCACCAGTCCCGCCACGTGCACCACCGTCCCCGCGCCCCGCACCAGCGCCCCCAGCGCCGCGCGGTCCGCCAGGTCCCCCCGCACCACCTCCACGCCTTCCGGAAACACCGCCTCGCCTCGCGCGAGCACCCGTACCCGCCACCCCGCGCGCAGCAGGGCATCGACCACATAACCACCGAGAAAACCTGTGCCGCCAGTGACGGCGGCGAGCCTAGGAAGCAAGATTGGGCTCTGCCCAAACCCGCCAGGGGCGAGCCGCCCCTGGACCGGCCTTTCTTAAGGGATGCGTTCCAAGGGCGCAGCCTTTGGCGGAGTCCAGAGGCAGAGCCTCTGGCCTTGCTTCCCTCAACCCACCCCGGCCGCGAAGTCGTTGGCCAGGTATCGCTGCCGCGTCGCCGTCCGGCTCAGCTTCCCCGACGACGTGTACGGCAGGCTCCCCGGCGCCAGCAGCACGACGCGCCCGTCGAGCCCGTGCTGCGAGCGCACCGCCCCGCTGACCTCGTCCACGAGCCGCCGCCCCGCCGCCGCGTCGCCCACGCCGCGCGCCTCGACCGCGAGGATGAGCACCTCCCGCCCGTCCTCCTCGACCGAGAACGCCGCGACGTTGCCCGTCCTCACCTCCGGGATCGACCGCTCGACGGTCCACTCCAGGTCCTGCGGCCAGATGTTGCGCCCGTTGATGATGATCAGGTCCTTGGCCCGCCCCGTGACCACCAGCGTCTCGCCCAGCCGGTAGCCGAGGTCCCCGGTATCCAGCCACCCGTCCGCCGACAGCACCGCCGCCGTCTCCTCCGGCCGCCCGTCGTAGCCCTGCATGAGGGAGACGCCGCGCGCGAAGATCCGCCCGACGTGGCGCTCCCCGAGCACCGCCCCGTCCATGCCGCGGATCTCGATCTCGTGCCCGGGCAGCGCGGTGCCGCACAGCACCACGGTGCGCGTCCGCGCGGACCCGGACGGCGCCACCGCGACGCCCTCCTGCTCCAGCCGGTCCAGGTCCACCGTCTCCGTCTCCACGCCCCGCCCGGCGGGGGCGAAGCTGATCGCCAGCGTCGCCTCCGCCATGCCGTAGCTCGGCAGGAACGCCTCCTCGCGGAACCCGCACCCCGCGAACGCCCCGGCGAAGCTCGCCAGCGCCGCCGGCCGGATCATGTCCCCACCGATCCCCGCCACCCGCCACGGCGACAAATCCAGCTCGCCCACCGCCATCGACCGCTCGCGGCGCGTGCACAGGTCGTAGCCGAAGCTCGGGCTGTAGGAGATCGTCCCGCGTCCCTGCGACATCAGCGACAGCCACAGCTGCGGCCTGCGCGCGAAATCCTGCGTCGCCAGCAGGTCGACCGAGATCTGCCCTGCCAGCGGGCTGAGCAGGAACCCCACGAGCCCCATGTCGTGCGACAGCGGCAGCCACGACACCGCGCGGTCCCCCGGCCCGACCTGAAGCCCGTGCCGCAGGATCGCGGTCGCGTTGGCCATCAGCGCCTTCTGCTGCACGACCACGCCGAGCGGGAAGCGCGTGCTCCCCGACGAGAACTGCAGGTAGGCCGTGTCCTCCGGCGCCACCTCGGGCAGCGCCGCGTCCCACAGCGGCGCCTCCGCCATCTCGGCGACCGTGGAGCACACCCGCAGCCCCAGCTCCGCCGCCAACGGCGCCAGCCACCCGATCAGCGACGCCGGCGCCACCAGCGCCGTCGCCCGCGCCTCCTGCACCAGGCGCTTCACGTGCGCCACGTACGCCTCGCGGCCCCCGAACGCGAACGGCACCGGCAGCGGCGCCGGGATCAGCCCCGCGTACTGGCACGCACACAGCACGCGGGCGAAATCCGGATGCGTCTCGGCGATGATCGCGACCCGCCCGCCCGCCCTGAGCCCCAGCCCGAGCATGCGCCGCGCCAGCACCAGCGCCTCCTCGCGCAGCACCCGGTACGGCAGCGCCGTCGTCAGCTCGCCCCGCACCGAGTAGAAGTTCAGCCCGCTCCCGCCCTGCGCCGCGTAGTCCAGCGCCTCCGGCAGGGTGGCGAACCCCCCCCTGCGCTGCGCCCGCCCGCTCGACGTCGGCGTGGGCCCCGCCATCCCCGCGGAGCCGCGCCCCCCGGCATCCCCCGGACCCGCGACCGAACCCGCGAAAGCCGGGCCCGCGAGAACCGGACCCACGGCGGCCGCGCGCGCGGCCGCCGTGCGAGGGGAGGCGGCCCGCCCGGCACGCCCGCCGGCCGACATCGCGGCACCCGGCGCCGCGACCTCGCCCGACGACGGCAGGACGATTCGCCCGCCCGGGGCATCCAGCGGGGCATTCATGCGGCCAGCCTCTTCTCGTACACGCGATACGTCTTGTAGGCCCGCCCGCCCACCGCCTCGGCCAGATGCCGCATCGGCAGGTTGTCCTCGAGCACCCACGACATCTCCACCGCCTTGATGCCGCACGCCAGCGCCTCGCGCCTGAGCGCCTCGACGACATGCAGCGGCAGCAGCCCGCCCAGCAGGCTGCCCTCGTACTTCCGCCGCACGCCCATCAGCGGCACCCGCGCGGTGGCGATCCCCGCCACCTTGAGCCGCCACAGCAGCCTCGCCCACCCGAACGGCGCGAGACGGCCGCCGAGGTCCGCGATCGCCGCGTTCAGGTTCGGCAGGCACAGCCCGAACGCCGCGGGCGCCCCGTCCACCTCCGCGAACCACACCAGCTTCTCGTTCAGCAGCGGCTTCATCGCGCGGGCCATGTGGTCGACCTCGGCGGCCGTGAACGGCACGAACCCCCAGTGCCCCTCCCACCCGTCGTTGTAGATCTCCACGATCGCCGCCACGTCGCCCTTGATGTCCGCCCGCCGCATCGGGCGCAGCACCACGTTGGACGGCAGCCCCCGCGCCACGATCGCCGCCGCAGCCGCGGGCAGCGCCGCCGTCGTGTCGCACAGGTACGCGTACAGGTCGCGCACCTTGGCATACCCCAGCGCCCGCAGCCGCGCATCCGCGTACGGCGGGTCGTGCGGCATCATCAGCATCGGCGGCGTGTCGAACCCCTCGACCAGCAGCCCGCTCTCCTCGTTGATCGACAGGCTGAACGGTCCCTGCACCACCCGCAGCCCCCGCGCCGCGAGCCACGCCTCCGCGACGCCCACCAGCGCCGCGAACACCTCCGCGTCGTCCACCGCCGCCAGCATCCCGAAATGCCCGACGGGCCCGTCCTCGCCCGCGCGCGCCAGCCTGTCCTGCTGCGCGCTGATCCGCCCGACGTCCTGCCCGCCGCGCGTGGCGATCCAGAACGCCGCCTCGGCGTGCTCGAAGAACGGGTTGCGCCCCGGCGTCAGCGCATCCCTGCGCTCCTGGCGCAGCGGCGGCACGTAGCTCGGGTCGCCCCGGTAAAGCCGCTCCGGCAGCCGGATGAACCGCTCCAGCCCCGCCCGCCCCCGCACGACCTCGATGCCCACGCCCGACGCCTCGACGCCCACGCCCGACGCCTCGACGCCC
>CAXSER010000205.1:3657-5738 GCA_964236315.1 uncultured Acetobacteraceae bacterium
GACCTCGATGCCCACGCCCGACGCCTCGACGCCCACGCCCGACGCCTCGACGCCCGACACACCCGCGCCTGACACGACGGCGCCCGTACCTCCGACGCGCCCTGCCTCGTCGCCGCCCGCCTTGATGTTCCCCGCCTCGACGTCCCCCGCCTCGACGTCCCCGGCCAGCGCGGCCGGCCCGCTCACGTCGCCTTGCCGGCGGGCGGCGGCCGGTCGCGCGGCGGCCCGCCCGACAGCGCGGCGACCCAGGGGAAGCGCTGCGCCTCGGCCGCGTCGTACCCGAGGTTGAACACGTGCGGCGAGCGCGCCCGCCCCTTCGGCGACGCCCGGTACGTCCCGAACAGCCGGTCCGGCGCGAACGAGGTGATCCCGAAGTTGCCGTGCTCGTCATGGAAATGGTGGGCCAGGTGCAGCTCCTTCGCCCGCTGCAGGACCCGCCAGCGCGGCTTGAAGCTCAGGTGCTGCATGCAGTGGCAGAGCTCGTACACGCAGGTCACCACGAACCCCGCGCACACCGCCGCCCCGGCACCGCCGACGCCCCCGCCCACGACCCAGCCCAGCGGCACCAGCAGCGCGAGGATCGTCGGCACCGTGTTCAGCGGCGAGCCGAACAGCACGTCCATCCTGTGCGGATCCTGGTGGTGGTCGAAGTGGATCCGCTTCCACAGCGGCGCCGTCCAGCGCGAGCGGTACAGCAGCCGGCTGTGCAGCACGAAGCGGTGCAGGCCGTACCACACCAGCGGATACGCCATCAGCGTGGCGCCCACCGCCGCCAGCGGCCCGAACGGCCCGGCGGCATAGTGCACAGCGCACGCCAGACTCGCGGCCGCGAGGGCGAGGTACACGTGGACCGCCGGATGGCTGCCATACGCCACGAGCAGGTCGCGCAGGCTCATCCGACCGAGGTCGAAGCTGCGACCGTATTTCCGCCAGCGGGTGTACATCAGGCCCTCCTCAAGCCCGTCCATTGCCTCCCCGGGCAAAGACCTGTCAAGACGACCGCCCGTCCCGCGCCTCGCCGCGCCCCTGCGCGGACCACCCACCGCATGCTCCAGTACCACCCCCGACGCGGAGACGTTCGACTGCCCCGTTCCCCGAAGGCCCGCCCCCGCCTCGCCGCCCTGGCCGCGTTCCTGCTGCTGGCCGCGGCCATGCCCGCCCGCGCCGCCGACGAGACCGCGACGCCCTGCGCCCCCGGCGACGCCCCGCCCGCCCAGACCCGCCTCCTCGTCACCGTCACCGGCGCGAGGCCCGTCAAGGGCAACATCACGTTCACGCTGTACGGCGCCAACCCCGCCGCCTTCCTGGCGCACCGCGGCAGCATCGCCCTGACCCGGGTGACCCTCGCGAGCCCCCAGGCGGAGGCCTGCTTCGCCCTGTCCGCCCCCGGTGCCTACGCCGTCGCCGTCTACCACGACGCCAACGACAACCACCACTTCGACCGCACCTTCCTCGGCCTGCCCGCCGAGGGCTACGGCTTCTCCAACAACGTCGTCCCGCTGATCCTGCCGTCCTACGCCTCGGCCCGCATCATGGTCCCCGCCGGCGAGAGCCGCATCTCCATCCGCCTGATCTACTGACGGCAGGAAAGGCCAGAGGCTCCGCCTCTGGGCTCCGCCAAAGGCTCGCCTTTGGGAACCATTACTTAAGGTAACGGGTCCCCACGTCCCGGCCCCGTCGTCCTCCGGCCATCCGCCCGGAACGGCGGCGAAGGCAGGCCAGCCCCCGCCCGGCCCGGCCTACTCCGCCGCCACCCGCCCGCCCAGCACGCCCATCTCCTCCCCCGCCGCCACGATGATCCCCACCGCCGCGTCCACCTGCGCCGGGGTGTGCGCGGCACTCACGCTGGTGCGCAGCAGCGACTGACCCCCCGGCGTCGCCGGCGGCAGCGCGAGGTTCACGTACAGCCCCAGGTCCAGCACCCGGTTCCACATCGCGGCCGCCGTCGCCGGATCGCCCAGCCGCACCGCCACGATCGGGCTCGCCACCGGCCCCAGCGCGAACCCCGCGGCACTCAGCCCCGCATGCAGCCGCGCCGCGTTGCCCGCCAGCCGCCCGCGCAGCTCCGGCCGCGCCTCCAG
>CAXSER010000206.1:0-5738 GCA_964236315.1 uncultured Acetobacteraceae bacterium
CGCCCCCGTGCCCTTTGCCGTCCTGCCCGCCCACGGACCCGCGCGCCCCGGCGATCTGCCGCGCCGGCGCCCAGGGCTCCGCGACCCCCTCCAGCACGACCCCCGGCCCCTGCGCCTGGCGCCCTGGCGCCGCCTGCGGCGCCAGCCCGCGCAGCACGCGGGTCGCCTCCGCCAGACGGCCGGACCGGGTCAGCCGCGTGGCCTCGGCAATGCGTTCCTGCAGATCGGGCATGGCGATATCGCTCCAACAACGACCCGGCGCGTGCCGGATCGGCAGACATGAAAGGATCCCTGGCGGCCGGTGCCGCCCCGCGGCACGCCCTGCCCGGGTCGGGCGCGGGTCGTCCGCCCCGCTCAGCGCGTCCGGTCGGCCAGCGCCGCGCGGACCTCCGCGCTGGCATGCAGCGCGCCGAGCACCGTGATCGAGGCGATCGCCGCCCGCGCCAGCTCCGGCGACACGTCGCGCGCGATGCTGGCCAGCCCGAGCACGCCGATATGCAGCGGCGCCCCCGCCTCCCGCGCCGCCTCCAGGGTCTCGCGGCTGAAGTGGCTCAGCCCCAGCTGCAGCGTCCGCCGCGCCGCCGAGTGCCGCAGCGGCTCCGCGTGCCGCTCCAGCTGGTTGCGGATCGCCGTGCGGATGAAGTCCGTCCGCGTCGCGTAGAATCCGTCGCGCACCAGCAGGTCCACCTGGCCGAGATCGACGAAGCCCAGGTTCACCGTGATCTTCTCGCTGTCCGGCACCCGCACCGCCCGCTCGACATCCGAGGCCATCGAACCATCCCCACACCATCCCACTGGATGGCAGATGGTCCCGTCACGCCGCACCCGCAACCCCTACGCCGCCACATCTCACCCGCCGGCGCGCACCCGCATCCTGCCGGCCGGGCGACCGCCACGCCTGCGCACTCGCTTGTCCCGGCAACCCCCCGCCCCGCGCCGGTGTTGTGCCGGCGCGTCCCACCCGGGCCGCGCCCGCCCCGTCACACAGGAGACCCCCATGTCCGTCATCGGCTGGATCGTGTTCGGCCTCATCGCCGGCTTCGTCGCGAGCAGGCTCGTCAACCGCGAGGGCGAGGGCCTGATCCTCGACATCGTCCTCGGCGTCGTCGGCGCGGTCGTCGGCGGCTGGGTGTTCACCTTCTTCGGCGCCGACGGCGTGACCGGGTTCAACCTCTACAGCATGATCGTCGCCGTCATCGGCGCGGTGATCGTCCTGGTGATCTACCACGCCATCGCTGGACGCCGCGCGACCTACTGACGCAGGCCCGGGCTCTCCCTCCGCCGGCCATTCCAATGGCCTAAAAGGGCCATCGGAACCTTTGGCCAGCGACGCCCCGAGCCGCCCTGGACTGGCTTTACTTGGGGGATGCGTTCCAAGGGCGCAGCCTTTGGCGGAGCCCGAAGGCAGAGCCTCTGGCCTTCCTTGCCTACCCCTCGAAGCGCACCCGCAGCTCCGCCGCCCCCTCGAACCGCACGCACACCTCTGCCGGCCCGCCCACGGCCGTCTTCCCCGTCCACGACCCGCACGTCACCACCTGCCCCGCCCGCAGCCCGCCCGCCTCCCGCGCGCCCTCGTTCGCCAGCCAGCACAGCAGCCGCGCCATCCCCCCTGCCGGGTTCCCCCACCCCTCGACCGCGCCCTGCCCGGACACCGCCTGCACCACCCCGAGCCCCGCGAAGTCCACCGCGCGCCACCCCTGGATCGCCTCGCCGCGCACGAACCCCCCGTGCCCGAGCAGGTCCGCGAGCCGCCCCGCCGGGCTCAGCACCCCCTCGTCGAGGAACCGCGACTGCAGGATCTCCAGGGCCGGATGGCACGACTCCACCGCGTCCATGACCTCCTCCTCCGAATACGCCTCCCCTCGGGGCGCCACGTCGCGCCCCAGCACCAGGCAGATCTCGGACTCCACCAGCGGCGCCGGGAACACCCGCAGCGACACCGACGCCGGCCCCGCCTGCGCGCCCGCGACCAGCATCCCCGACGCCGGCATCGGCGCGCAGCTCGGCGGCGCCTGCGGCCCGGGCGCCCCCACCTTCCACCCCCCGATCTCCCCCAGCCGCGCCATCACCGCGCGCTGCAGCCGATACCCCTCCGCCGCGTCCCGCACCTCGGCTCCCGGCCACGCCGCCAGCCGCCGCTCCGGTGCCTGCCACGCCGCCGCGATCGCCTCTGCCTGCCCGTCCATGACCCGCACTCCCCGTGTCGCGCGGGGCACGTCGCGCCCGCTCCTGCCGCGGACCCTACCCCCGATCGGCACGGCCCCGTCAGTGCCGGCCGCCAGGCCGCGACGCCAGGGATCGCGGCCGCGGGCCCTGCCGGCGTGCGGGCATCGGGCCTCCCGGACCGCGCCCCGCGACCGCCCCCGCCGGGCCCACCCCCGTCGCCCCCTGGCCGGTTCCGTGCCCGCCCCCGGTGCCCTATCAACACGCGATGGACCTGGCCGCCTTCGACCTGAACCTGCTCAAGGCGTTCGACGCCCTCTACGCCGAGCGCCACGTCACCCACGCCGGCCAGCGCATCGGCCTGAGCCAGTCGGCGATGAGCGGCGCGCTCACCCGCCTGCGCGAGGTGTTCGCCGACGAGCTGTTCGTCCGCTCCCCCGCCGGCATGCAGCCCACCCCGCGCGCCGACGACCTGGCCGGCCCCGTCTCCGCCGCACTCCGCCTCATGCGCGGCGTGCTCCAGGCCGAGTCCTTCGACCCCGCGGCGTCCGACCACACCCTCACGATCGCGATGACCGACTACGCCGCCTTCGTCCTGCTGCCCCCGCTGCTGGCGCGCCTCGCCACCGCCGCCCCCCGCCTCGACGTGCAGGTGCGCGGCATCTTCGCCCGCACCGAGGCCCTCGACCTGCTCGACAGCGGCGAGGCCAGCCTCGCGGTCGGCTTCCCCGTCGAGGCCTCCGCCCGCATCCTGGTCCGCCCCCTGCTCCACGAGGGCTTCTCCTGCATCGCGCGCCACGGCCACCCCGCCTTCGCCGACGGCGCCGGCGTCGAGGCGTTCGCCGCCGCCCCGCACCTGCTGGTCTCGCCGGAGGGCGACCGCAGGGGCCTCGTCGACCACAGGCTGGCCGCCCTCGGCCTGGAGCGCCGCATCGTCCTGAGCCTGCCGCAGTTCCTGGTGGCACCGTTCGTGGTCGCCGACACCGACCTCGTCGCCACGCTTGCCACGCGCGTCGCCCGCCGCCTCGCCGCCGCCGGCCTCGGCATCGCCGTGCACGAGCCGCCGCTCCCGCTGCCCGGCTGGCCGCTGGCGATGATGTGGCACCGCCGCGTCGACGACCACCCCGCCACCAGCTGGCTGCGCGAGCGCATCGCCGAGGTCTCGGCCCTGGCCTGACGCCATCGGCGCCAGCGATGCCGCCACATCACCTCTCCCGATTTCCCCACCCCCGGTCCGTCCTGCTTCCTTCGGCCCCGTCGAGACAGGGAGTGCGGATCATGCGGGTTCTGGTGACGGGTGCGACGGGCCTGATCGGCGGCGCGATCGCACGCCGCCTGGCATCGGCGGGGCACGAGATCGTGGCGCTCGCCCGCTCCGACGCGAGCGCGGCCAGCCTCGCCGCCCACGGCCACGCGCCGGTCCGCGGCAACCTCGCCGACCCGGCCGCCATGGCCGAGGCCGCCCGCGGGGTCGATGCCGTCGTCCACGCCGCCTCCCCCGGCGACCAGGACACCGCCGCCCACGACGCGACGGCGACGCGCGCCATCCTCCATGCCCTGCGCGGCACGGCCCGGCGCTTCCTCTACACCAGCGGCTGCCTGCTCTACGGCGCGACCGGCGACGCCCCCGCCACCGAGGACACCCCGCTCCACCCCGTCGACCTCGTGCGCTTCCGCCAGCCCCTGGAGGCCGAGGTCCTCTCCGCCGCCGCCCACGGCGTCCACCCCGTCGTGATCCGCCCGGGCTGGGTGTACGGCCACCACGGCGGCGCCGCGATGATGATGCACGCCTCCGCCCGGGAGCACGGCGCCGCGCGCCACGTCGGCGACGGCCGGAACCGCTGGACGACCGTCCACGCCGACGACCTCGCCGACCTCTACCGCCTCGCCCTCGAACGGGCGCCCGCCGCCTCGATCTTCAACGGCGTCCACGGCGCGCCCGTCCCGCTCGTCGAGATCGCCCGCGCCGCGAGCGAAGGCGCCGGCGCCGCGGGCCGGGTGGCGGAATGGCCGCTCGACGACGCCCGCCGCTCGCTGCACGGCCTCGCCGACGCCATCGCCTGCGACCAGGTGGTCTCTGGCGAGCTGGCCGTCTCCGAGCTCGGCTGGCGCCCCTCCCGGCCCTCGATCCTCGACGAGCTGCGCTCCTGCGCCCGCACATCCGCCTGACTCCGCCTCCCACCCCCCGTCTGTCCGGAACGCCGGCCGCGCTCCGGCCCGCCCCCGATCCACGCGCGACGGCCAACGCGACCCGCTGAAGGAGTGCCGCAATGCTGCACGCTGTCGTCATCTGGCTGCTCGTCGCCGCCTTCCTCGGCGCGGGCCTGTTCAACGCGATCGGCACGCGCGCCACGCAGGACGACTTCGCCCGGTGGGGCTACCCGCGCTGGTGGTGCCGCGTGACCGGCGCCCTGGAGATCCTATGCGCGGCGCTGATCGCCCTCCCCGCCGGCCGCGACGCCGGCCTGGCGCTCGGCGGCCTCGTCATCGCCGCCGCCGTCGCCACGGTCGTGCGCCGCCGCGAGCCCAGGCACGCGCCGCCGCTCGGCCTGTTCGCCGCCCTGCTCGTGCTGGCGGCGGCAACCTCCTGAGCCACGCCCCCGGACCCAGGCGACGACGCCGTCCGGGACGATCGCACCGCCCCCGCGGGAACACCCGCCCGGTCAGCCGGACAGCAGGACCGCCATCCGCCGCGCCCGCAGGTCCGCGTCCGTCGCCCCGTCGGCACGGGCGGGCGTGGAAGGCGGCCTGGTCCGGTCGGCGCGAGGCGCCGGCAGCCTCTGGCGTCCGCGATAGCAGCTCAGGCCGCACGTACGCACCGCGGACGCATCCATGACCGTGCGGTAGTTGTAGGCCGCGCAGTCCCCGAACGTCGCCACGCTGAACCTGCTGTCCGACCGCTCCAGGACGCCCTTCGAGGCCCCGTCCGAGCCGATCCCGGCGCGGTGCACGATCCACTCCATGTCGTCGGCCTCCGTCGCCAGGTATTCCATCACGGCCTCGTTGTCCTCGTGCTGGCCGTTGTAGCCGCGCGCGAGGGTGTGCCGGATCGCCCAGAGCACCGGGGAAAGGCTCCCCTGGAACGGCCGGCTCAGCCCCCCCGCCTGGTAGAGCAGGCGCCGCACCCCGTGCCGCCGCATCGACGGCACCAGCCGCTTCACGAAGGCCGCGTTGATCCTGTCGTGCCTCTGGAGCGCCACGTCCCCCAGCATCGAGACGACGAAATCCACCCCCGCCACCAGCGCGTCGGTGTCGATCGCGTCCGTGATCGAGCCCTGCCGCACCTCCAGGGCGTCGCCCCCGGGCGCAAGCTTCGCCGGCGTCCTGGCCAGCGCCCTGACCCTGTGGCCGTCCCCGAGGACCTGGGCGACGAAGTGCCTGCCCGTCCCGCCCGTCGCGCCGAGCACCAGGAACGTCGATCGCTGCGCCATCCTGGTACCCTGCTCCCCTGCCGCGACGACCCGCCCCGTCTCCTGTAGCCCGGACCGGGCGCCGCCGGAACGCCCCCCCCCCCCCCCCCACCCCCCCCCCCCCCCCCCCCCGCCCCCCCCCCCCCCCCCCCCCCCCCCCCCCCC
>CAXSER010000207.1:0-5696 GCA_964236315.1 uncultured Acetobacteraceae bacterium
TACCCCCCCATCACCCCCTGCAGCTCCGGGAACTCGCCGACCATCCCCGTCACGACATCCGCCCTGCACAGCAGCGCCGCCCGCCCCGCCACCGGCTCGCGCCGCAGGGCGAGCCCTGCTGCGCACAACACGATCCCGCCCGCGACGTCGAGCGCCAGATGCTGCCGCATGCTCAGCACCGGCCGCACCCCCGCCTCGTAGTCGGTGAGCGGCGCGGCCCCGAGGCCGAAGGCGCTCGCGACCCCGAACACCCGCCGCACGGGCCGCGACAGCGACGACCCCGCCGCCAGCGTGCCGAACAGCGAGACGGCCGCGAGGTCGATCGCGCCGTGCAGACGGGTGGAGATCATGCGGGGCTCCCGGCCAGTGGACGGAGTCCCAACGCGCGGACGACGGAAGAAAGCAAGGCCGGGCTCTGCCCGGACCCGCAAAGGGCCGTGAGGCCCTTTGGTCCCTCGACCCAGGAAGGACAGCCCTCGGCTGGACTCCATGAGTGCCGGTCCAGGGCGGCTCGCCCCGCCTTGAAGCAGGGGCGGGTCCAGGGCAGCGCCCTGGCCTTGCCTTACGCCCGCATGGCGTCCTCCGCCTCCAGCGGCTGGTCGAGGTACTTCACGTACTCCTTCGGCACCACCTGCCAGAACCGCCCGACGTACTTGCTCCAGTCGTGCAGCAGCATCGCCCCGTAGCGGCTGTGCGTGGCCGTGGTGTGGCGCGTGACGAGGCCGTGCAGCACGCCCTCCCAGTGCGGCGTGGCGACCCGTCCCCAGCGCAGCGTCTCCGGGTTGACCCTGCGCTCGAACTGCCCGTCGACGTCGTGGACGAACGCCATGCCTCCGGTGAACCCTGCGCCGAAGTTGTCGCCGGTGCGCCCGAGCACGACGACGGTGCCGCCGGTCATGTACTCGCAGCAGTTCGACCCCACGCCCTCGACCACCGCCACGGCGCCGGAGTTGCGCACCGCGAAGCGCTCCCCCGCCTGCCCCGCCGCGAACAGCTCGCCGGCGGTTGCGCCGTACAGGCAGGTGTTGCCGATGATGGTGTTGTCCTGGCTGACCAGCGAGGACGACACCGCCGTGCGGATCACGATGGTGGCGCCGGACAGCCCCTTGCCGACGTAGTCGTTGGCGTCGCCGATCACGTCGAGCCGCAGCCCCTGCACCGCGAACGCGCCGAGCGACTGCCCCGCCGACCCGCGCAGCCGCACCGTGACGTGCCCCGGCTGCAGCCCCGTCATCCCGAACCTGCGCGTGATCTTGGACGACAGCTTCGTGCCGATGGCGCGGTGCGTGTTGCGCACGCCGTACTCGAGCTGCATCTTCTCGCCGTGGGCGAACAGCGGCTGGGCGTCGGCGATCATCTGCGCGTCGAGCGTCTCGGGCACCTCGTTGCGCCCCTCGCGGGTGCAGTAGCGCGCGTGCTGCCCCGGGTCCGCCTGGGCCAGCAGCGGGTTGAGGTCGAGGTCGTCGAGCAGCTCCGAGCCGCGGCTGACCTGGCGCAGCATGTCCGTGCGCCCGATCACCTCCGCCAGCGTGCGCGCACCCAGCGAGGCCAGGATCTCGCGCACCTCCTCGGCGATGAACGAGAACAGGTTGATCACCTTCTCCGGGCTGCCCTCGAACTTCTTGCGCAGCGTCTCGTCCTGCGTGCACACGCCGACCGGGCAGGTGTTGGAGTGGCACTGCCTGACCATGATGCACCCCATGGCCACGAGCGAGGCCGTGCCGATGCCGAACTCCTCGGCACCCAGCATGGCCGCGATCACCACGTCGCGCCCGGTCTTGAGCCCGCCGTCGGTGCGCAGCTTCACCCGGTGGCGCAGCCGGTTGAGCATCAGCACCTGGTGCGCCTCGGAGAGCCCCATCTCCCAAGGCAGCCCAGCGTACTTCACCGACGTCTGCGGCGACGCCCCCGTCCCCCCGGAATGCCCGGAGATCAGGATCGCGTCCGCCTTCGCCTTGGCCACGCCCGCCGCCACCGTGCCGATGCCCGAGCGCGACACGAGCTTCACGCAGACGGTGGCGTCCGGGTTGATCTGCTTGAGGTCGTAGATGAGCTGCGCCAGGTCCTCGATCGAGTAGATGTCGTGGTGCGGCGGCGGCGAGATCAGCGTCACGCCCGGCGTCGCATGGCGCAGCTTCGCGATCAGCCCGGTGACCTTGAACCCCGGCAGCTGCCCGCCCTCGCCCGGCTTGGCCCCCTGCGCGACCTTGATCTCGATCTCGCGGCAGTTGTTCAGGTACTCCGCCGTCACGCCGAAGCGCCCCGACGCCACCTGCTTGATCGCGGACGACGCGTTGTCCCCGTTCGCCCGCGGCTTCGAGCGCTCCGGGTCCTCCCCGCCCTCCCCGGAATCCGAGCGCGCGCCGATGCGGTTCATCGCGATCGACAGCGTCTCGTGCGCCTCGGGGGAAAGCGCGCCCAGCGAGATCCCCGGCGCGATCAGCCGCTTCCGGATCTCGGTGATGCTCTCCACCTCGTCGACCGAGATCGACGGGTGCTCCTCGGTGCGGAAGTCCAGCAGGTCGCGCAGCGCGATCGGCGGCTGCCTGCGCACCGCATCAGTGTAGCGCCGGTACGTCTGGTAGCTGTCGGTGGCCACCGCCGTCTGCAGCGTGTGCATCAGCCCGCCGTCGAAGGCGTGCGCCTCGCCCGACACCCGCTTCTTGTAGATGCCGCCGACCGGCAGCGTGATCACGTCCGAGCCCCACGCCACCGCATGCAGCGCCAGCACGCGCCGCGAGATGCCCGACAGCCCGATCCCGCTGATGCGCGACTGCATGCCGGGGAAGAACTCCGCCACCAGCGCGCGCGACAGCCCGATCGCCTCGAAGTTGGTGCCGCCGCGGTACGACGAGATCACCGAGATGCCCATCTTCGACATCGTCTTCAGCAGGCCCTTGTCGATCGCCTTGCGGTAGCGCGCGACCGCGGCGCGCAGGCTCAGCTCCGGGTGGAACAGCCCGCGCCGGTGGCGGTCCGCGATGCTCTCCTGCGCCAGGTACGCATTGACCGTGGTCGCCCCCACGCCGATCAGCACGGCGAAGCTGTGCACGTCGACGCACTCCGCCGCCCGCACGTTCAGGCTCGTGAACGTGCGCAGCGACGAGCGCACCAGGTGCGTGTGCACCGCAGCCGTCGCCAGGATCATCGGGATCGGCGCGCGCGACTGCCCCTGGTGCTCGTCGGTGAGCACGACGTGGGTGGCGCCGGCGCGCACGCCCTCCTCCGCCTCGCGCCGGATGCGGTCGATCGCCGCCCGCAACGACGCGCCGCCGTCCGCCGCCCCGTCCTCGGACCCGTCGGCCGCGAAGGTGCAGTCCACCTCGCACGCCGCCTCGCCCATGATCTCGCGCACCGCGCGGTACTCCGCGGTCGAGAGCACCGGGCTGTCGAGCTGCAGCAGGTCGCACTGCGAGCTGTCCTCGTCGAGCACGTTGCCCAGGTTGCCGAGCCGCGTCTTGAGGCTCATCACCGCCGTCTCGCGCAGGCTGTCGATCGGCGGGTTCGTCACCTGCGCGAAGTTCTGCCGGAAGTAGTGGTGCAGCCCCCGGTATTTCTCGCTCAGCACGGCGACCGGCGTGTCGTCGCCCATCGAGCCGATCGCCTCGGCCCCCTCCTCCACCATCGGGTGCAGGATGACCTCCAGCTCCTCCAGCGTGGTGCCCACCGCGAGCTGGCGCCGCCGCAGCTCTTCGCCCACGTACGTCACCGGCTCGGTGGAGTCCGCGCCCATCACCGGGTCGATGCGCCGGATGCGCCGCGTCCACGCCCCGAAGTCCTGCCGCGCGGCGAGCATGTCGAGCAGCGCCACGTTGCCCAGGAACGCCGGCGCGTCGAGGTCGACGCCGATGCTCTCGCCCGGCCCGACGTGCCCCTTGGCGACGATCTCGGACTCCGCGAACTTCACCATCCCCGTCTCGGAGCCCACGACCAGCATGTCGTGCACCGTCACGGTGTAGCGCAGCGGCCGCAGCCCGTTGCGGTCAAGCCCGGCCACCATCCAGCGCCCGTCGGTGGCGCAGACCGCCGCCGGCCCGTCCCACGGCTCCATCACCGCGTTGCAGTAGCTGAACAGGTCGCGGTGCGCCTCGGGCATGGTGGCGTCCGAGCCGATGCTCGCCGGGATCAGCAGCGCCTTGGCCATCGGCGCGTCGCGCCCCGCGCGCACCAGCAGCTCGAACGCGTTGTCCAGCGACGCGGTGTCGGACCCGCCCGCCTGCACCACCGGCTTGACGTCCTCGACGTACGGGTCGAGGGGCGCTCCTGCGAGCCGCGTCTCGTGGCTCTTCATCCAGTTGGTGTTGCCCGAGATCGTGTTGATCTCGCCGTTGTGCGCCAGCATGCGGAACGGCTGCGCCAGCTTCCACGTCGGGAACGTGTTGGTCGAATAGCGCTGGTGGTAGATCGCGAACCGGCTGACGAAGCGCTCGTCGGCGAGGTCGGGGTAGAAGTCCGACAGGTTCTCGGCCAGGAACATGCCCTTGTAGATGATCGAGCGGCAGCTCAGCGAGCACACGTAGAACTCGCTGATCTGCGCCGCGATCGCCGCCTTCTCGATGCGCCGGCGGATCACGTACAGGTCGCGCTCGAACTCGGAGTCCTCGGTGCCGC
Organism: uncultured Acetobacteraceae bacterium; assembly: GCA_964236315.1. Taxonomy (GTDB): domain Bacteria; phylum Pseudomonadota; class Alphaproteobacteria; order Acetobacterales; family Acetobacteraceae; genus CAXSEF01. Next base: position 4,612 of record CAXSER010000207.1, read on the forward strand.
GCGTGTTGCGCAGCATGATCTGCTCGATCTCCGGCCGCGTGGCGTTGGCCTTCTCGCCGATCACCGACACGTCGATCGGCACCTGGCGCCAGCCGTAGATCGCGTAGCCGAAGCGCAGGATCTCCGTCTCCACGATCTGGCGGCAGCGCTCCTGGGCGTTCAGGTCGGTCTTGGGCATGAACACCTGCCCCACCGCGATCCGCCGCTCCGGCGCCGCATCCCCCGCGCGCCGGATGGCGTCGGCGAAGAAGTCCTGCGGTATCTCGATGTGGATCCCTGCTCCGTCGCCGGTCTTGCCGTCCGCGTCCACCGCGCCGCGGTGCCACACCGCCTTGAGCGCGTCGATGCCCGCCTGCACCACGTCACGCCGCGCGCGGCCGTCGAGCGCCGCGATCAGCCCGACGCCGCAGTTGTCGTGCTCCATCGACGGGTCGTAGGTGTGCTCCAGCGCGGCCGCGTTGGCGGCCCAGGCGGCAAGGAAGTCGGAAGCGCTCTCTGCGGTCATGCTCGGTTTCCTCGGAAAGGGCACGGCGCCGGGACGCGGCGCGAAGGAGGGAAGGCAGCAAGGCCAGGGCCCTGCCCCATGGCCTGGAAGCGGGAACCCGCCAGGGGCAGCGCCCCTGGACCGGCACTCGTTGAAGGCAGGCGGGTCAAAGCTTGATGCCGCGCTGGCGCAGCTCGTCGGCATGCCGGGCCACGGCGTCCTGCGCCACGCGCTTGCCCCAGGCGGCGCCAACCGCCAGGGCCTGCTGCGACACCATCGGCTGGCGCTCCATCACCTTGCGGCCCAGCGGCGTGTCGTAGAACGCGTGCAGCCCGCGCAGCTCGTCCACGGTGAAGTTGTCCGCCCAGATCTCGATCATCGCCGGACGCAGCTCGGACAGGTGCGCCTTGAACTCCGGCAGCAGCAGCTCGTCGAACACCCGCGTGGCGTTGTCGGCCGCAGCACCGTGCTGCGCGAACACCGCGGCGATCTGGCCACGCAGCGCGTCGAGCATCTTGCCGACCATCGCCTCGCCGCCGGTCAGGTCGAACAGCGCCGCCGCCTCGCGCTGCACCTCGTCCGGGACCACGGGCACGCCCGG
>CAXSER010000208.1:0-5683 GCA_964236315.1 uncultured Acetobacteraceae bacterium
GCGACTGCCTCGCCCGCGCCCCCCGACCGGCCGCCCCGTCGCAGCCCGCCCCCTCACCGGCCGCCCCCTGACCGGCCGCCCCCGCCGCCTGCGCCACGCGCCGCGAACAGCCCAGCCTTGCGCTCCCGCGGACCCGCGCCACTTCCGCCTTCAGCCAGGAACGGCCCGCGACACGGCCCCAGCGAAGGTGCGGCAGACATCATGACCCGGTTCGAGCAGCTTGCCCTCGACGAGGCCCTCGGCATCGCCATGGCCAGCCAGATCATGACCGCCTCGCTGCTGCTCCACGTCGCAGAACGCGACCCCGCCGCCATCCCGGCGCTGCGCGAAACCCTGGACGCCCACGCCCGCATCCTCGACGGCCCCCACGCCGCGAGCTGCTACAGCCGCGCCGCCATCGGCCTCGCGCGCACACTGCTGGCCTCGCGGGTGCAGTCGCTGGCCGCCATCGAGCAGGAAGCGCAGTAAGCCCGGGCTCTGCCCGGACCCGCCAGGGGCGAGCCGCCCTTGGACCGGCACCTTCCAGGCAAGGCCGGTCCAGGGGGGCTCCCCTGGCGGAGTCCGAGGCAGAGCCTCGACCCTGCCTGCCTGCGGTATCCGAACCCGCCCCACCCTGCCATCGTCCCCCCGATGCCAGAGCACCCCCGCCCGTCTCTCGCCGCCCTGCTGCGCCCCGCCGCCTCCCTGGCCGGCCTCAGCGTCCTGCTGCTCGGCCTCGGCCTGGGCTGCGCCGCCTGGAACACGCTGGCCGCCCGCCACGCCGCGCGCGTGGTCGAGCGCAACGCCGCCCTGTCCGACGGCACGGAGCGCCTGCTCGCCGCCCTGCGCGACATCGAGCGCGGCCAGCGCGGCTACATCCTCACCGGCCAGGACGAGTACCTCGCCCCCTACGCCGCCGGCCTGGCCCGGATCGACCCCCTGCTCGACGGCCTGCGCGGCCTGGGCTTCGACCTGGCCACCCTGCCCGACGCGGTCGCCACCAAGCGCGCGCTGACCACGCGCGGCGTCGACAGCTTCCGCGCCCAGGGCTTCGGCGCCGCCCTGGCCTTCGTGCGCTCCGGCGAGGGCCGCGCCGCCATGGAGGCGGTGCGCGCGCAGACCGACCGACTGCAGGCCGACGCCGCGCGCCGCATCGCCAAGACCCGCCGCGCCGACGCCCTGCGCGACACGGCGCTGACCGCCCTGGCCGCCGCCTCGATCCTGTCCGCCTTCGCGCTGCTGGCCCTGATCGTGCTGCGCCGCCGCCGCGCGGAGCAGGCCGGCCGCGCCCTGCTCGACGCGGTGCTGGAGAACGCGCCGCTCGGCCTGGGCATCCTCGACGCCCGCCTGCGCATCCGCCACATCAACCGCGCGCTGGCCACCATGAGCGACCGGGCACTCGGCGCCTCCGTCGGCAGCTCGATCTGGGACGTGCTGCCCGACCTGCGAGAGAGCCTGGAGGCGCGCCTGCGCCAGGTCGTCGAGGGCGGCCGCGCCGTGCCCAACCTGGAGGTCGCCGCCGACAGCAACACCCGCCCCGACCAGCGGCGCGAGTTCCAGATGAGCTTCTACCCCCTGGCCCGCCACGGCGCCGGCGCGGGGGCCGATGGCGCCGGCATGGTGGTCACCGACATCACCACGCGAAAGCGCGTGGAGCGCCGGCTGCGCGAGAGCGAGGAACGCTTCCGCACCATGACCGAGGCCGTCGCCTCGATCGTGTGGACCACGGCCCCCAGCGGCGAGTTCGTCGAGCCGCAGCCGGAATGGTCGGCGTTCACCGGCCGCGACTTCGACTCCCTGCGCGGCTGGGGCTGGCTCGCCACCATCCACCCCGACGACCGCGCCGCGACCGCGGACGGCTGGGGCGTGTCGCTGGCGTCGCACGCCCGCTTCGACACGGAGAACCGCATCCTGCGCGCGGACGGCGAGTGGCGCGACATGCTGGTGCGCGCGATCCCGGTGCTGGAGGAGGACGGCGCGGTGCGCGAGTGGGTCGGCACCCACACCGACATCACCGAGAGGAAGCGCGAGGAGGCCGAGCTGGCCGCCGCCCGCCACGCCGCGGAGGCCGCCAACCGGGCAAAAAGCCAGTTCATCGCCAACATGAGCCACGAGCTGCGCACGCCGCTCTCCGCCGTGATCGGCTACTCCGAGATGCTGGAGGAGGAGGTGGAGGAGCTGGGCCAGGCGCAGCTGCTCGGCGACCTGCGCAAGATCAACTCCAACGCGCGCCACCTGCTGAGCCTGATCAACGACGTGCTCGACCTGTCCAAGATCGAGGCCAACCGCATGACCTCCTTCGCCGAGGAGTTCGACGTGGCCACTCTGGTGCGCGAGGTCGCCTCCACCGTGGACTCCCTGGTGCGCCAGAAGGGCAACACCCTCGTCCTCGACCTGGGCGGGACGGCGGGCGAGGCCGGCGTCGACGCGGCCGCGGCCACGCTCGGCCCGATGCGCACCGACGCCGTGAAGGTGCGCCAGTGCCTGTTCAACCTGCTGAGCAACGCGTCCAAGTTCACCGAGGGCGGCACGATCACCCTCACCGTGCGCCGCGAGCGCCCGCCCGAGCTGGACGCCCCGCACGGCGCCGCCGCCCTCGCGCCCGCCGATCCCGCCGCGCCCACACCCGCCTCGCGCCCCGACGCCGCCGACTGGATGATGCTGCGCGTCGCCGACACCGGCATCGGCATGACCCCGGAGCAGCTGGCAAGACTGTTCGAGCGCTTCACCCAGGCAGACAGCTCCACCACCCGCCGCTTCGGCGGCACCGGCCTCGGCCTGGCCATCACCCGCGCCTTCTGCCGCCTGCTCGGCGGCGACGTCACCGTGGAGAGCGTGGAGGGCCGGGGCACCAGCTTCACCATCCGCCTGCCCGTCGACATGCCCGAGCACGTCCAGCCCGACGACGACGACGCCCTGTCCGGCCCCGGCGCCGCCTCCCCCGCCGCCACGGCGCGCGAGCTGGTGCTGGTGATCGACGACGACCCCGCGCAGCGCGACCTGCTCACCCGCTTCCTGCAGCGCCAGGGCTTCGCCGTGCAGACCGCGCCCGACGGCCGCGCCGGCCTGGAGCTGGCCCGCGTGCTGCACCCGCGCGCCATCCTGCTCGACGTGATGATGCCGCAGATGGACGGCTGGGCGGTGCTGCGCGCGCTCAAGGCCGACCCCGACCTGGCCGCGATCCCGGTGGTGATGTCGACCTTCGTCAACGAGCCCGCCCTCGGCCGCTCGCTCGGCGCCGCCGACCTGGTGCCCAAGCCGGTGGAGTGGGACCACCTGCGCAGCGTCATGGAGCGCTTCCGCGACCACGAGGGCGCGGTCCTCGTGGTCGACGACGACCCCGACGCCCGCGCGCGCCTGCGCACCCTGCTCACCCGCAACGGCTGGAGCGTCGCCGAGGCCGCCGACGGCCAGGAGGCGCTCGACCACGTGCGCCGCGCCCGCCCGCGCCTGATCCTGCTCGACCTGACGATGCCGGTGATGGACGGCTTCACCTTCCTGCACGACCTGCGCGAGCTGGAGGGCTGCGCGCACATCCCCGTCGTCGTGCTCAGCGCCCGCGACCTCACGCGCGAGGACCGAGTGCGCCTGCAGAGCGCCGAGCGCGTGCTGGGCAAGGGCGAGACCAGCCTCTCCGACCTCGCCGGCGAGCTGCGCAGCCTCGCGCCCCCCGACGCCCCGCCCCCCGACGCCCCGCCCATGGCCGCCCCGCCCGACCCCGCCGCCGCGCACCCCGCGATACCACCTGGCCGATGAACCCTTCGCCTCCCCGCGGGTTGAGCCCCTGCCCGCATGAAGGACCGACGCGATGCGCCTGCTGCTTGTCGAGGACCACGAGGAGATCTGGGACTTCCTGTCCCGCCGCCTGACCCGGCGCGGCTACGAGGTGATCGTCGCCACCGACGGCGAGGCCGGCCTGCTCAAGGCGCAGACGGACAGGCCCGACGTCATGCTGCTCGACATGAACCTGCCCCTGATGGACGGCTGGACCGTGGCGCGCACGCTGAAGGCCGGCGACGCCACCAAGTCGATCCCGATCATCGCGCTGACCGCCCACGCCATGTCCGGCGACAAGGAGAAGGCGCTGGAGGCCGGCTGCGACGACTACCACGCCAAGCCCGTCGACTTCTCCCGCCTGCTCACCCAGATCGACGCCCTGTTCGCCGCCACCTGACCCGTCCCCTGCCCGGGCGCTCCGGCCCCGGCGTGCGACCCCTCCCCGTTCGGGCACCCGGACGTTCGGGCATCCGGACCCCGGCCCGCGACACGCCCGCGCGCCGGCGCGGTCCCCGGCGCGGACCCGCCCCCTGCCGGATGCCCGCCCATGCTGCCACCGACCGTGCTGCCGCCGACCGCCGACGCCCTGGACTCCACGACCCACATCATCCAGGTCGCCCTGACCCCGGTGTTCCTGCTCTCGGGCATCGGCACCCTGCTCAACGTGTTCAACACCCGCCTCGCCCGCGTCGCCGACCACAGCGAGCACGCCGCCGACCTGCTGTCCGCCGACCCCGACCGCCCCGACGCCGCCCTGCTCCGCCGCCAGCTCCGCCGCCTGCGCCAGCGCACCGTCGCGCTGGACCTGTCGATCGCGCTCAGCGCCATGGGCGGCGCCACCACCTGCAGCGCCGTCTTCGCCCTGTTCATCGGCGCCGTGCACAGCACCGCCACCGCCAACGTGCTGCTCGCCCTGTTCGGCCTGGCGCTCACCTTCACCGTCAGCGCGCTCGCCGCCTTCGTCGCCGACACCCTGCTCGCCTGGCACGGCCTGCGCGACGACGGGCCCCTGCCCCACGTCCGCCGGCAGCCCTAGGCAAGGTCGAGGCCCTGCCTCGAGCTCCGCCGGGACGAGCCGCCCTGGACCGGCTCCCCCCGGAAAGCGCCCATCCAGGGGCGGCTCCCTCCGGCGGCCCTTCCGGCGATCCGGGCGGATCGCCGGAACCTTCGGCCACCTCCGCCTGGCGGGTCCGGGCGTCGCCGGCCAGAGGGTCCGATGGCCCGCCTGTGCCGTCGGAATGGCCAGCGGAGGCAGAGCCCGGCCTTCCTCACAACACCCCCACCCCGACCAGCAGCGCATACAGCCCACCGGCCGCCCCCAGCGCGACCCCCAGCCCCAGCAGCCACCCCAGCCGCGTCACCAGGAACAGCCCCGCGAGCACGATCGCGATCTGCAGGCCCCGCACCCCGCGCTCGAACCCCTCGTAGAGCCCGAACTCGCGGTCGCGCCCGCGCTCCTTCTCGTGCGCCCGGTCCGCGAGCTGCTCCATGCCGTCGTGCCCCGGCTCCGACTGCATCCGCGCCGCCTCCGCCCGCGCCCGCGCCGCCCGCTCGGGACCGCCCGCCGCCCCGTCCAGCACCTCCGCGCTCTGCAGCAGCACGGTGCGCCGCACCGACTTCGCCTGGTACTGCGTCCACAGGTCGCTCGCCGCCACGTGGTCCGCGAGATACGCCGTCTGCGCGTCGTTGGCGCTCATCTCCACGATCACCGCGACCGCGGCCAGCACCGCGACCAGCACCGCCGCCCGCTTGGCCATCGACGCGCCCTCGGCGTCCGCGGCGTGCCCGTGCCCGTGCGCCTTCTCCAGGCTCTCCTGCGCCATCTCCACGTTGTCCACGCGAGCACCCTCCCCGGCCGACAGGCCACGCGCGAGCCTACCACCGCACGCCGCCCCCGCCGCCCCCGCCGCCCCCGTCGCCAAGCAAC
>CAXSER010000209.1:0-5675 GCA_964236315.1 uncultured Acetobacteraceae bacterium
TTGCCGTCGAGGTGCAGCGCCGTCGCCGACCCGGCGGCGTCGATGCCGGCGGCGAGCTGGGGGCCGCGGCCACGGGGAGCCTGGAGCACGCGGGCGCCGAGACGGCCGGCCAGGGCTGTGGTGGCGTCGCGGCTGCCGCCGTCGGCGACCAGGATCTCGGCGGGGGCGCCGGCGAGGGCGTGGATCGTGGCGGCCAGGGTGGCGGCGGCATCGAGGGTGGGGATCACCACGGACAGGCCGGGGATCGTGGCGGGGCCGCGCGTGTTCTTCATGTGTTCTTGAACCAGGGGGAGTCGTTGCCCATAGTTCCGGGGAGCACGCGGCCGGAACGGAAGGACCTTGCCATGGCGCCCCTCGACTCCGCCCAGGGTTTCTCCCCCGACCTGGCCTCGGCGGCTCCGGGGCCGCTGCCGTTCGGGGAGGGGCTGCGGGCGCCGGCGCGGCGCGGGCGGGGGGCGACGCACAACCCGGCGAACCGCTACGACGCGCGGCAGGACTCGGCGTTCGACGACGGGTGGGCGACGCTGGATGCGGAGTTCGCGCAGCTGCCGCCGCTGCCGACCACGCTGACGCCGGACCGCAGCCGCTCGGCGCTGTCGTGGAACAGCTCGCCGGACCTGGGGTTCGACCGGGCGGTCAATCCCTACCGGGGGTGCGAGCATGGCTGCGTGTACTGCTACGCGCGGCCGAGCCATGCGTGGCTGGGGTATTCGCCGGGGCTGGATTTCGAGACCAGGCTCACCTTCAAGCCGGAGATCGCCTCGCTGCTGGAGCGCGAGCTGCGTCGGCCGGGGTACCAGGCGAAGCCGGTGGCGCTGGGGTCGAACACCGATCCCTACCAGCCGGTGGAGCGCACGCAGCGGCTGACGCGGCAGGTGCTGGAGGTGCTGGAGCGGTTCGGGCACCCGGTCAGCATCGTCACCAAGTCGGCGGGGGTGCTGCGCGACCTCGACATCCTCGGGCGGATGGCGGAGCGGAACCTGGTGCGGGTGTGGCTGTCGGTGACGACGCTCGACCCGGTGCTGGCGCGGCGCATGGAGCCGCGGGCGGCGACGCCGGCGCGGCGCATCGAGACGATCGCGCAGCTCGCGCAAGCGGGGGTGCCGGCGGGCGTGCTGGCGGCGCCGATGATCCCCGGGCTGAACGACGCGGAGCTGGAGCGCATCCTGGCGGCGGCGGCCGCGGCGGGGGCGCGGACGGCGGGGTACGTGCTGCTGCGGCTGCCGCTGGAGATCGCGGAGCTGTTCGAGGCCTGGCTGCACGAGCACTACCCCGAGCGGGCGCGGCACGTGCTGGCGCTGGTGCGCCAGACCCGGGCGGGGGCGCTGTACGACAGCCGGTTCGGGCACCGGCAGACGGGCGCGGGGCCGTACGCGGACATGCTGGCGGCGCGGTTCGCCAGGGCGGCGCGGCAGCACGGGGTGCTGGAGCGGCCGACGCTGTCGAGTGCGGAATTCGCGGTGCCGGGGGCGCAGTTGTCGCTGTTCTAGGCAGGCAAGGCCGGGCTCTGCCCGGACCCGCCAGAGGCTGGGCCTCTGGACTGCCTCCTCCTGAGGGAAGGCGATCCAAGGGCCCAGCCCTTGGCGGAGTTTGAGGCAGAGCCTCAACCTTGCTTCCTGCCCGGCACAAACTGCCGATGCGCTGCTTCTGCAACTCCTGCGGGCGATTCGGCGTGTCGCGGTGCGGGACGAATTGCGTGGGGGGGGCGGCGCAGGCACAATGGGACGCGATACGGCAGCAGGGCCGCCGTCACCCATCGCGCCCGTGCCGCCGCCTGGCGGGGGTCAGCCACTGCCCGAGGACCTGTCCTGATGCGACGCTGCGCCACGCTGTCCTGCCTGCTGCTGCTGTCCGGCTGCGGGTTCGGGCACTTCTTCCACGACACGATCAGCCTGCCGGGGGTCAACCCGAACTCGCCGACCAACGACTCCGAGAACATGCGGCGGGTGCGGGCGCAGAACGTCGCCATCATCCCGATCGAGACGGAGCCGGGCAACGTGTGGCCGGGCAAGGAGCCGCCGGAGCCGACGCTGGAGGACATCCAGCGCGAGCAGAACAAGCAGACCGAGCAGCTGCAGAGGAACGCGCCGAAGCCCACCCTGCCCTTCACCATCCCCACGCCGGGCGCGCAGCCGAACGTGCCCGGGCCGGCGCCGGCGCCGGGCGGCACCGTGCTGCTGCCGAGCGGGCCGGGGGTCGTCACCGGGGGGACCAACACCTACCGCACGCTGACCACGCCGGGCGGGGGCGGCAACAGCATCGTCATCCCCAACGGCAACGGCACCAGCACCGTGATCGGCCCGAACGGCTCGGTGACCACCGTCCCCACGGCGCGCTGACGCCGTGGCGGCCGTGCAGGTGCTCTATTTCGCCTGGCTGCGCGAGCGGGCGGGACGGTCGGAGGAGAGGGTCGAGCTGCCCGCGGGCGTGGCGACGGTGGGGGGGCTGGTGGCCCACCTCGCGGGGCTGGACGAGGCGCACGCGGCCGCCTTTGCCCACGCGGGCCTGGTGCGCGCGGCGGTGAACCAGGAGTTCGCCGATCTGGACGGGGCGGTCGCGGACGGCGACGAGGTGGCGTTCTTCCCGCCGGTCACCGGTGGCTGAGGCGACGGCGCCCGGGGGTGTGGCGCCCGGGGGTGTGGCGCCCGGGGGTGTGGCGCCCGGGGGTGTGGGAGCGCGCGTGCTGGTGCAGGCGGGCGCGTTCGACGTGGGCGCGGAGGTCGCGCGGCTGACGGCGGGGCGGTCGGACGTCGGCGGCATCGGGTGCTTCGTGGGCACGGTGCGGGAGACGGCGGGCGGACGGGCGATCACGGCGATGACGCTGGAGCACTACCCGGGGATGACGGAGCGGGCGCTGGGGCGGATCGCGGACGAGGCGGCGCAGCGGTTCGCGCTGCTGGGGTGCACGCTGATCCACCGGGTGGGCACGCTGCGGCCGGGCGAGGGCATCGTGCTGGTGCTGGCGTCCTCGGCGCACCGGCAGGCGGCGCTGGACGCCACGGGGTTCCTCATCGACTTCCTCAAGACGCGGGCGCCGTTCTGGAAGCAGGAGCATTTCCCCGACTCCGGTCCGCAGTGGGTGCAGGCGCGCGAGGCGGACACGGACGCCACAGCGCGCTGGGAATAGCGGCGCGGACGGGGGGTGCGGGCGCATTGCGCCTTGCCACGGGGTACATCGCCCGGTACTCGCAATGACCGTGGACGATCCAGCCCCCCTGCCCTTCCTGCGCGTGCGCGGCCGCTCCTTCATGGCGCTGGTGCTGCAGCCGGTGGCGCCGGTGGACGCCTGGCTCGCGGCACTGGATGCGCAGCGGGCGCGCTCGGCGGCGTTCTTCGACCAGAGGCCGGTGATCGTCGACCTCTCCGCGCTGCCGTCCGAGGGGGGAAAGCTGTCGGACCTGGTCGAGCAGATCGAGGCGCGCGACATCCGCATCATCGGCGTCGAGGGGGCGGACTCCGCCTGGACGCACACGGAGGCGTGGGGGCGCACGCCGCTCAACACCGCCGGGCGGCCGGACCGGATGGTGGAGGTGCCGGACGATCCGGTCGCGCCGGAGCCGCCGCTGCCGCCGGAGGCAGGGTTCCTGGTGCACGAGGGGCCGGTGCGCTCGGGGCAGAGCGTGGTGTTCGAGCGCGGCGACCTGGTGGTGCTGGGGTCGGTGGCGTCGGGCGCGGAGGTGATCGCGGGCGGGTCGGTGCACATCTACGGGGCGCTGCGTGGGCGGGCGATCGCGGGGTTCCTCGGGCTGCCGGCGGCACGGGTGTTCTGCCGCAGCCTGGAGGCGGAGCTGGTGGCGATCGACGGGGTCTACCTGCTCGCCGACGACATGGAGCCGAAGCTGCGCGGGCGCGCGGTGCAGGCGCGGCGGGACGGGGACTCCGTGGAGCTGGCGGCACTGGACTGAAGGCAAGGTCGGGCTCTGCCCGAACCCGCCAGGGCGAGCCGCCCTGGACTGGCATTGCTCAGGGAAGGCGATCCAAGGGCCCAGCCCTTGGCGGAGTTTGAGGCAGAGCCTCGACCTTGCTTGCTGGCCGTGGGTCGTTGCGGAGTCTAGCGTGCCGCCCTGACACGGGTGTGGCCGTCGATTCGCGGCCTGGAGGATGGCGTATGGCGAAGGTGCTGGTGGTGACGTCCGGCAAGGGCGGGGTCGGCAAGACGACGTCGACCGCGGCGCTGGGCGTGGCGCTCGCGCAGTCCGGCAAGAACGTCGTGGTGGTCGACTTCGACGTGGGGCTGCGCAACCTCGACCTGGTGCTGGGGGCGGAGCGGCGGGTGGTGTTCGACCTGATCAACGTCGTGCAGGGCGACGCGAAGCTCAACCAGGCGCTGATCCGCGACAAGCGGGTCGAGACGCTGTCGCTGCTGGCGGCGTCGCAGACCCGCGACAAGGACGCGCTGACGCCCGAGGGCGTGGAGCGGGTGATGGGCGAGCTGCGCGAGCGGTTCGACTGGGTGGTGTGCGACAGCCCGGCCGGGATCGAGAAGGGCGCGGCGCTGGCGATGTACCACGCCGACCTCGCGGTGGTGGTGACCAACCCGGAGGTGTCGTCGGTGCGCGATTCGGACCGCATCATCGGGCTGCTGGATTCGAAGACGAAGGTCGCCGAGCAGGGCGGGCGGATGGAGAAGCACCTGCTGCTGACGCGCTACGACCCGGTGCGGGCGGAGCGGGGCGACATGCTGAAGGTGGACGACGTGCTGTCGATCCTGTCGATCCCGCTGCTGGGGATCATCCCGGACAGCGAGGAGGTGCTGCGTGCGTCCAACCTCGGGGCGCCGGTGACGCTGTCCAACCCGACGAGCGCGCCGGCGCGGGCGTACGTGGACGCTGCGCGCCGGCTGAGCGGGGAAAGCGTGGAGATGACGATCCCGTCGGACCGCAAGGGGCTGATGGGGCGGCTGTTCGGCAGGAGGTCCGCATGAGCCTGTTCGGGTTCCTGGCGAAGAAGACCACGGCGCCGGTGGCGCGCGAGCGGCTGCAGATCCTGCTGGCGCACGAGCGGGCGATCGGCGGCGACTCCGACTTGGCGGCGGTGCTGCGCGAGGAGATCCTGAAGGTGATCGCGAAGCACATGCCGCTGGACCGGGACAAGGTGCAGGTGAAGCTGGACCGGGACGGGGCGGTGTCGACGCTGGAGATCGACATCGAGCTGCCGGACGCGGTCAAGGCGGGCTGAGGAAGGCCAGGGGCGCCGCCCCTGGACCCCGCCAAAGGCTGCGCCCTTGGAACGCATCCCTTGAGGAAGGCCGGTCCAGGGGCGGCTCCCTCCGGTGGCCGTTCCGACGATCCAGGGGGATCGCCGGAACCTTCGGCCACCTCCGCCTGGCGGGCCCGGGCGTCGCTGCCCGAAGGTTCCAGCGACCCTCCTGGGTCGTTGGAATGGGCAGCGGAGGGAGAGCCCAGACTCGCTACGCCGCCTTCGCGGCCGCCGGCGCCCGCCGCACCAGGGCCTCGTAGTCGGCGAACAGCGCCTGGGTGACGGGCCCGACGGTGTAGTGGTGCTCGGCGATCTGGCGGACGGGGGTGACCTCGGCGGCGGTGCCGGCCAGGAAGACCTCCTGAGCGGTGCCGAGCTCCTCGGGGAGGATGACACGCTCGACGACGTGCAGGCCGCGGGTGCGGGCGAGGTCCATGACGGTGCGCCGCGTGATGCCGTCGAGGAAGCAGTCGGGG
>CAXSER010000210.1:0-5664 GCA_964236315.1 uncultured Acetobacteraceae bacterium
CGCACGACGCTAAACCCCCGCCATGCCCCGCACCACCCTGCGCGACGCCGACGCCCTCGTCGCCGACGAACTCACCGCCCCGCACCAGCGCGACGCCCTGGCCGCCGTCGAGGCCCGCTACGCCGTCGCCATCCCCCCGGCCCTGCGCGCCTTGATCGCCCACCCCGACGACCCGATCGGCCGCCAGTTCGTCCCCCACCCCGACGAGCTCCTCACCGCTCCCCACGAACGCGCCGACCCGATCGGCGACGACGCCCTCTCCCCTGTGCGCGGCATCGTGCACCGCTACCCCGACCGCGCCCTGCTCAAGCCCCTGCTGATCTGCCCGACCTACTGCCGCTTCTGCTTCCGCCGCGAGCACGTCGGCCCCGACGGCGGCCTGCTCACCGACGCCGAGCTCGACGCCGCCTACGCCTGGCTCGCCGCGCGCCCCGCGATCACCGAGGTCATCCTCACCGGCGGCGACCCGCTGATGCTCTCGCCCCGCCGTCTCGCCGGCATCGTCGCGGCCCTCTCGACCATCCCCCACGTCGCCACCCTGCGCGTCCACACCCGCGTCCCCACCGCCGATCCTGCCCGCGTCACCGACGCCCTCGCCGCCGCGCTGCGCACCGACCGCGCGATGTTCGTCGTCCTGCATGCCAACCACGCCCGCGAGCTGACCCCTGACGCCCGCGCCGCCATCCACCGCATCCAGGCCGAGGCCATCCCCGTGCTCGGCCAGTCCGTGCTGCTGCGCGGCGTCAACGACACGCCTGACGCCCTGGAGGCCCTGCTCCGCGCCCTCGTAGCCGCCCGCATCAAGCCGTACTACCTGCACCACCTCGACCCCGCCCCTGGCACCGCGCGCTTCCACGTCCCCATCGCCGAGGGCCAGGCGCTGCTCGCCGGCCTGCGCGGCCGCGTCACCGGCCTGGCCTGGCCGACCTACGTGCTCGACATCCCCGGCGGCCACGGCAAGGTCCCGATCGGCCCGCAATGGCTCGACCGCGGCGCCGACAGCGAGACCGTCACCGATCCCCAGGGCAGGCGCCACCGCCTCGCGACCGATCGCGAACCCGAAACGGTGATGACGCCGTGACCGCCTGCCGGTATGCCGGATCACTCGCCCGTCGCGGCAACGACCGGCCGCCGGCCCATGCAGTCGGCAGCCGGTCGGCGCAGGCGATCCCGACAGGAAGGTCCTGCCCATGCGGCTGTCCGGTTCCCGCCTTGCCCTACTGGCAGCGCTCTGCCTCCTGGGCGGCTGCGAGCAGCCAGCCCCGCCGGCGGTGCTGGCCGCGCCGGAACCCACTCCCGTGGCGGGCGTCGGTTACCTGGTGTTCAACGCGCCCATCTTCCCGAGGACCCGCGACCTGTTCATCGCCGACGTGGACAAGTTCCGCGATGCCGGTGCCAGGGAGATCGACATCGCCCTGAACTCGCCGGGCGGCGACATCGACGCGGCGCAGGCCATCGTGGAGCACATGACCCGCCTGCACGAGCACGACGGCATCACCTTCAAGGCCTACGACATCGGCGTCGTGGCGTCCGCGGCGACGTTCGTGTTCCTCACGGCCCAGGACCGCTACTCAGTCGCCCGCGGCGCCTTCCTGTTCCACGCCGCCGGGATGCTCTCAGACGGCCCGGTCAGCGCGGAGCGGCTGCGCGAGCAGGCCGACAAGATCGAGGCCTACGAGCGGGCCGTCGGCGCGACGCTGAAGGCACGAACGAGGCTGACCGACTCGGAGACGCAGACGTACCTCCACAGGACCGTCGTGCTCAGCTCCGACGATGCCCGCAGGGACGGCATCATTGATGGCGTCGCCGCCTTCACGGTCCCGAAAGGCGCGAGAAGCTGGGTGATCGCCCTCAAGCCGGCCAGGTCCGGTGCCACCGCGCAGCCTGCCGCGCCGGCGCCGAACCCGCCAGGCTGACTGCGGGCGAAGCTGCGGGCCGGCCGCCTTCCTTGCCGCCCCGCCCCCCGCGGGCTAGACACCCCGCCACCGCAGACACAGAGCATCCCCCATGAAGCAGCAGGCGAACCTGATCCGCGCCGGCCAGGTCATCGAGCATGACGGCCGACGCTGGACCGTGCTCAAGCAGCAGATCATCACCCCCGGCAAGGGCGGCGCCTTCATCCAGGTCGAGATGCGCGACCTCAAGACCGGCAACAAGACCAACGAGCGCTGGCGCACCGCCGACACGGTCGAGCGTCTGATGACCGACAACAAGGAGTACACCTACTCCTACACCGACGGCGACAACCTGGTCCTGATGGACCCGGAGACCTTCGAGCAGGCGATGATCCCCGCTGCCATTCTCGGCGAGGGCACCGCCTTCCTGCAGGACAACATGGTCGTGGTTGTCGACCTCGTCGAAGGCGACCCCGTCGGCATCCACCTGCCCGCCATGGTCACGCTCGAGATCGTCGAGGCCGACCCCGTCGTCAAAGGGCAGACCGCGTCGTCGTCCTACAAGCCCGCCCGCCTGTCCAACGGCGTGAAGACCTCCGTGCCACCGTTCATCGAGGCCGGCGAGCGCGTCGTCATCCGCACAGAAGACGCCACCTACGTCGAGCGCGCCAAGAACTAGACAGGCAAGCCCGGGCCCTGCCCGGACCCGCCAGGGGCGAGCCGCCCCTGGACCGGCGACTCTTATATGTGCGGGTCTGGGGGCGCCTGCCCCCAGCGGGTCCAGGGCAGAGCCCTGGCCTTCCTTCGCTCACCGAAAGCCCCCGCCCATGGCCATGCGCCTCTCCCCCCACATGACGGTGATGCAGAACACCGCGCAGAAGGCCGCGAAGCGCCTGCTGCGCGACTTCACCGAGGTCGAGCAGCTCCAGGTCAGCATCAAGGGCCCATCGGACTTCGTCTCCCAGGCCGACATCCGCGCCGAGAACACGATCCGCGACGAGCTGGCCCGTGCCCGTCCCGGCTACGCCTTCCTCATGGAGGAGAGCGGCGCCCACGGCGGCGAGAATTGGACCTGGCGCTGGGTGGTCGACCCGCTCGACGGCACCACCAACTTCCTGCACGGCATCCCGCACTGGGCGATCAGCATCGCCCTGCAGCGCCGACTGCCCGACGGCACCACCGAGATCAGCGCCGGCCTGGTCTACAGCCCCGCCAACGACGAGATGTTCTGGGCCGAGAAGGGCGTGGGCGCCTACCTCAACGAGCGTCGCCTGCGCGTCTCCGCCCGCCGCGACATCCGCGAGGCGCTGTTCGCCACCGGCATCCCGTTTGCCGCCGTGCGCGCCCAGCACCGCCTCGCCTTCGCCCGCACGCTCGGCACCATGATGCCCACCGTCGCCGGTGTCCGCCGCTTCGGCGCCGCCGCCCTCGACCTCGCCTGGGTCGCTGCCGGCCGCTACGACGGCTACTGGGAACTCGGGCTCAAGCCATGGGACTGCGCCGCCGGTCTGCTCATCGTGCGCGAGGCAGGCGGCTTCACCACCGACCCGTCCGGCGCGGAGGCCACCCTGCTTGACGACGCTCCCAACAACGTGGTCGCCGCCAATCCCCACCTCCACGCCCAGCTCCTGGAGATGGTCGCCGACGGCGTCAGCGCCGCGGAGCAGCGGCCCGGCTGACGATCCGCAAGCAAGCAAGGCTGGGCTCTGCCCAGACCCGCCAGGGGCGAGCCGCCCCTGGACCTGCCTTACTGAGGGAAGCCAGTCCAGGGGGGCTCCCCCTGGCGGAGTTTGAGGCAGAGCCTCAACCTTGCTTCACAGGCTATTCGTGTCCTCGTCCCTCTGCCGCATGTAGCCGTCCAGCTCGCGCCGCAGCCCCGGCTTGTTGCCCGTCAGCTCGATCAGCCCGAACACGTTGCGCTTAAGGTCCTCGTCCGGGCTGAACCGATGCCGCGCCAGGATGTCCCAGCGGTCCACGTAGCGCCGCTTGTCCTTCGCGCCATGCCACAGGTGCTCGATCGTGCCGGGCACGCAGCCGATGTTGCTGCCCAGGTGGTGCATCGCCCGCGCCTGCCAGCGGTGCAGCGGCGCCTTGTAGGCCGGCATCATCCCACCATGGATGCTCTCGTCCACCCGCCCGACGAGGGCCATCGCCATGTGGTGGTCCGCCGCCCCCAGCGCCGCCGTGTCGACCAGCCCGCCGAGATGCTCCAGCGCCGCGCGCGTCGCCGCCCAGCCGTAGCCGGGATGGGCGAACGCATACCCGCCCGGCTTCGCGTTCGGCCCCTGCACGATCGGCCTGCCCTCGCAGTAGATCCTGCAAAACGACTGATGCGCCGCAAGGTGCTCGTCGTTCGGCCCGAGGTCGTAGCAGTCGCTCCAGGGCTGCACGACGTCGTAGAGCTGCAACGCCTGCACCGTCCGCGCCGCCCAGTCCGGCCGGCGGAACTTGATGTCGGCGTCCAGCCAGGCGACATACTTCCAGTCGGGCGGCAGCCGGCTGATCGCGATGTTGAGCAGCGACTCCTTGTTCCACACCACGGTGCGGCTGCGCAGGCCGATGTGGCGCACGCCCTCGATGTCCGCGCACTCGAACGGACGCTCGCCATAGGCGCACTCCGCGACCGTGAGCTGCACGCCACTGTCGCGCATGTGGGCCGCGAAGCGGCGGAACAGTGCGATGCGGCTGCGCCAGCCCACCGGGTTTGCGATTGCCGTGACGACATGGAGCAGGGCTGGGTCCATCGGGATGATCCATGGTTGGATGTTCGGGACAAGGCACGGTCGCGGGCCGGACCGCACGGGAACAGGGCCGCCAGAACGAGGCCGGACCCGGCAAAGGTCCTGGTCTGTCAAGAACTCTTCTCTTCCAGTATCGCCTCGATCAGTCCGGCCTCGACAAAGTCCAGGGCAGCGCCTGGACTTGCCCGTCCGTCCAGTCCCACTCCGGCGCGGGCCGGCGTCGAGGCGCGCACTCTGCCCCGGCAGGAAGCAAATGGTCCAAGCCAATGCGCAGGCTGCGTGCAGACGCGCCGGGCCGCTTGCTTGCGTCCGACCGGAGGTTGCGCCACGGTCCGCACACCATGCGATCGTCCATCTCCCATATCCGCCCGGCGCGTCTGCTCGCGGCGGCAGCACTGTCGCTGCTGTGCCGTGCGCCCTCCGCCCTCGCCCAAGTCAGCGTGGACCAGGGCGCCCTGGACAGCCTAGGCGCCTCGGCGCCCCCGCCGCACGCGGCGCCTGCCGCCAAGCCGCCGACCGTCGAGCGGCATCCCGTCGCTCGCCCTACATCGCGCCACGACGCCTCGCACGCTGCCACCAAACCGAATACGCCTCCTGGGCGGCCTCCAGCGATCCCGGCGGTGCCGCCCCCCCGGGCCGCGCTTCCTCCAGTGGAACCTACGGTGCCGACGCGCCCGAGCCCGCCACCTCCCGTGCCGGTCGTCGCCGACGCCCCTGACACCGTGAGCCCCCTGCCGGGCG
Source organism: uncultured Acetobacteraceae bacterium (assembly GCA_964236315.1). Lineage (GTDB taxonomy): Bacteria > Pseudomonadota > Alphaproteobacteria > Acetobacterales > Acetobacteraceae > CAXSEF01. The sequence continues at coordinate 5,378 of CAXSER010000210.1, forward strand.
GCCTGCGCGTGGGCTTTGGCGCCGGCCGCTCCGACCTCAATCCCGCCGCGGTCGCCGCCCTGCGCGACCTCGCCGCGCCGCTAAAGGCCGATCCCGCCGCCACGCTGGACGTGAACGCCTGGTCCGCCGGCACGGCCGACGACCCGTCCACGCCCAGGCGTCTGTCGCTGGCTCGCGCCCTGGCTGTGCGCGCCGTGCTCATCAGCGAGGGCATCGCCTCGCCGCGCATCTACGTCCGCGCCCTCGGCTCGGACGGCGCCGACCCGCCCGACCGCGCCGAGGTCACC
>CAXSER010000211.1:0-5661 GCA_964236315.1 uncultured Acetobacteraceae bacterium
CGTGCGCCCCCTTCGCCCGGTCCCGCGCCGGGCCGTCCCGGTTCAGCGTCAGCGCGGTCGCCACCAGCGCCACGTGGGAGAACGCCTGCGGGAAGTTGCCGACGAGCCGCTTGGCCCGCGGGTCGTATTCCTCGCTGAGCAGCCCGACGTCGTTGCGCAGCGCGAGCAGCCGCTCGAACAGGGCGGTCGCCTTGTCGCGCCGCCCGTCGAGCGCGTAGGCGTCGGCGAGCCAGAAGGTGCAGGCGAGGAACGCGCCCTCGCCCGGCGGCAGGCCGTCGACGCTGCTCTCCGTGCGATAGCGCAGCACGAAGTCGTCGACCAGCAGGTCATGCTCGACGGCGGCGATGGTGGCGACGACGCGGTGGTCGTCCCAGGGCAGGAAGCCGACCTGGGGGATCAGCAGCAGGCTGGCGTCGAGGTTGCGCGAGCCGTAGCTCTGGGTGAAGCAGCCGCGCTCGGGGTCGACGCCGTTCTCGCAGATCTCGGCGTGGATGCGGTCGCGCAGCGCCTTCCAGCGCTCCACCGGGCCGGACAGGCGGTGGCGGGTGGCGGTGCGCACGGCGCGGTCGAAGGCGACCCAGACCATGACCTTGGACAGGGTGAAGTGCTGCGAGCCGCCGCGCACCTCCCACATGCCCTCGTCGGGCAGGTGCCAGATGGTCTCCAGGTGGGCGAGGATGGCGCACTGCAGCGCCCAGCCGCTGCGGGGCTGGTGCAGCCCGCCCTCGCGCGCCTGGTGCAGCGCGTCCATCACCTCGCCGTAGACGTCGAGCTGGAGCTGGCCGGAGGCGGCGTTGCCGACGCGCACCGGCGAGGCGCCCTGGTAGCCGGGCAGCCAGGCGACCTCCCACTCGTCCAGGCGTCGCTCGCCGCCCAGGCCGTACATGATCTGGATCTGCGCGGCGTTGCCGGCGATGGCGCGGTGCAGCCAGTCGCGCCAGGCCTGCGCCTCGTCGAAGTAGCCGGCGTGCATGAACGCGAACAGCGTCAGCGTGGCGTCGCGCAGCCAGCAGAAGCGGTAGTCCCAGTTGCGCCCGCCGCCGAGCTGCTCGGGCAGGCTGGTGGTGGCGGCCGCCGCGATGCCGCCGGTGGCGCTGTAGGTCAGGGCCTTGAGCGTGAGCAGCGAGCGCAGCACGGCCTCGTGGTACGGCCCTGTGTAGGTGCAGCGCGCGGACCATGCGCGCCAGTGCGCGTCGGTGGCGTCGAGCGCGGCCGCGGGGTCCAGCGCCGCGGGGACCGGCAGGTGGGAGGCGACGTGCTGCAGCACGAACGGCACGCCCTGCCCGGTCCGGACGTGGAAGCGCGCCACGGTGACCATGGCCTCGCCGTGCAGCGCCACCGGGGTGCGCAGGACGACCATCTCCGGGCCGGCGATCGCCTGGATCCCGTGGCCCTCGGGCAGGCGCGTGACCCAGGGCACGGAGGTGCCGTAGTCGAAGCGCAGGCCGAGGCGCATGTGCATGTCGACGTGGCCGGAGCGGCCCTCGACCAGGCGCACGATGGCCGAGCCGGCGCCGCCCATCGGCATGAAGTCGATCACGGCGACGCTGCCGGTCGCGGTGGTGAACAGGGTCTCCAGCACCATGCTGCCCTGGCGGTAGGCGCGGGTGGCCGAGGCGGTGGCGTCTGTCGGCGCCAGCAGCCAGCGGCCGTTCTCCGTGGTGCCGAGCAGGGCTGCGAGGCAGGCTGCGCTGTCGAAGCGCGGCCAGCACAGCCAGTCGATGGAGCCGTTGCGGCCGACCAGGGCGGCGGTCGTGGTGTCGCCGATCAGGGCGTAGTCCTCGATCGGCAGGGCCTGCGCGGGGGCATGGGCGGGTGCCTGGGCAGGGTCGGGCGCGGCGACGGGAGACTGGGACATGCGGGTGCGGCTCCGGGGATGGGTATCCATAGCAGCACCGGGGCACGGAGGGAGCGGTCCTGCTTCCCGGAGGCGCCAGGAAGGCAAGGCCAGAGGCTCTGCCTCTGGACTCCGCCAAAGGCTCGCCTTTGGAAACCCCGACTCGGGGAAGGGTTTCCGGAGGGCTCGGCCGTCTTGTGGGACCGGGCAGGGCCCGGCCCTGCCCGGTCCGAGCCGCAGGGCTGCCGCCTTGGGCAGCGCGGCCTTGACATCCGGGGCGCGCCATCCTCTTTACGGCGCCTGCGCGCGTTCCGGTTCTCGGGCGTGCCGGCGCCCTGCTTCCGGGTGTCGGCACGCGGCTTCCGGGATGCGGGGCGGCCGCAGGGGTGTAGCTCAATTGGCTAGAGCGCCGGTCTCCAAAACCGGAGGCTGGGGGTTCGAGACCCTCCACCCCTGCCAGCCGGCCCGCCGTGCGCGGGCGCGGCTCACCAGCGGGGTATCCATACTGTGGCGACAAGTCCGGCGAAGTTCGTGCGCGAGGTCCGCGCCGAGGTGGGCAAGGTCACCTGGCCCTCGCGCAAGGAGACGCTGGTGACGACGGGCCTGGTGCTCGGGATGGCGGGGCTCGCGGCGGCGTTCTTCTTCATCATCGACCAGGTGATCGGGCTCGGCGTCCGCCAGCTCTTCCACGGCGGATTCTGAGGAGGCTTCTTCGATGACCAAGCGCTGGTACGTGGTGCACGTCTATTCGGGCTTCGAGAAGAAGATCGCCCAGCAGATCAAGGAGCAGGCCGCCCAGAAGGGCCTCGCCGACCTGATCGACGAGGTGCTGGTTCCCGCCGAGGAGGTGGTCGAGCTGCGCCGCGGCCAGAAGGTCAACGCGGAGCGCAAGTTCTTCCCCGGCTACGTGCTGGCGAAGATGGAGATGACCGACGACACCTGGCACCTGATCAAGGACACCCCGAAGGTCACCGGCTTCCTCGGCACCAAGACCCGGCCGAGCCCGATCACCGAGGCGGAGGCCGACCGCATCATCAAGCAGTCCGCCGAGGGCGTGGAGAACCGCCGCCCCGCCATCCTGTTCGAGATCGGCGAGCAGGTGCGCGTGGCCGACGGCCCGTTCACCAGCTTCAACGGCACGGTCGAGGAGATCGACGAGGAGAAGGGCCGCGTGAAGGTCAGCGTCTCGATCTTCGGCCGCTCCACCCCGGTCGAGCTGGAGTACGGCCAGGTCGAGAAGGCCTGAGCACGACGCCGGGCCCGCGAGGGCCCGGCGCGCCGACTACTTCTTCGCGGACGTCTCGTCCTTGCCCGCCTTCGCCTCGTGCGCCGCCTTCGCCGCACCATGCAGCTCGCCCCCGCCGCCCTTCGACGCGCCGGCCTTGGACTCGGTCTTCGCCTCGCCCTCGCCGGTGTCGGCAGACTCGGCCGCCTCGGTCAGCGCCTCGCCGAGCGTCCTGATCTTCTCGGCGTTCTTGCTGTCCGACTTGCCGGCGATCGCCACCGTCTCCTTGCCGAGCTTCAGCACGAGCTTCTTCACCTGCTCGGCGTGGATCGGGTCGGCGTGCAGATGCTTCTTGAGGTTCTCCAGGTCCTTGACGATCGTCTTCGCCGCCGGCGAGTCGATCTTCTCCAGCGTGGCTTCCCAGCCCTCGATGTTCTTGGTCGCGGCGGCGATGGTGAAGCCCTTCAGGCCGTCCTTGATGTGCTTGATGGTGGCGTCGAACTGCGGCATGCGGCGTTCCCCTGGCGGCCGGCCGCGTTGATCGCGCCGGCGTGCCCGCACAGCGCCCGGGGCCGGCGCGGGTTGCCGCCACGGCCGCACGCCCACGTCAGCGGTGTGGCGGATCGGCCTCAGCCCGCCGCAGCCGGCCTTGCGGTCGCCGCGCGCGTGACGACGTGCGCAGGGCGCCATGGCGACGGCCGGCGAGTGCGGACTGGAGGCGGTCCCCGACCTGCCAGCCCTGTTCCCGGACGCCGCGAAGAACAGCAAGCAGTTCTTTCTTGAAAGAAAGAACCAAAGAACTCTGCTCAAAAGGACTCCAGCCCGGCCGGGTGCCCAAGAACCTCATGGGCAAAGTCTTTTTGCTTCTTTTTCTCCAGAAAAAGAAGGCGCTTGCTTTCTTCTGGAAGCGGCCGCCGCCTAGCGCCGCCCGACGCCCGTGTATTCGAAGCCTGCGTCGCGCAGGGCCTGCGGGTCGAAGACGTTGCGCAGGTCGACAACGACGCGCCCGGCCATTGCCTTGGCCAAAGCCTGAGGTGCGAGGGCGCGGAACTCGCCCCACTCGGTGACCACGACGAGGGCGTCCGCGCCCCGGGCGGCGTCGAGCGCGCCGGTGCAGTAGTCGACGCCGGGCGGCAGCATCGGCCGTGCGGCCTCCATGCCGACGGGGTCGAACACCCGCAGGTGCGCGCCGGCCTCGACCAGGCGGCCGACGATGGGCACGGAGGGGGCGTCGCGCATGTCGTCGGTCTCTGGCTTGAAGGTCAGGCCGAGGACCGCGACCGTCTTGCCGTGCACGGAGCCGCCGCACGCCTTGACCACGCGCGCGGCCATCGAGGACTTGCGGGCGTCGTTGACGCCGACGGTGGCCTCGACCAGGCGCGAGGGGGCGCCGTGGTCCTGGGCGATGCGCATCAGCGCCAGGGTGTCCTTGGGGAAGCAGGAGCCGCCGTAGCCGGGGCCGGGGTGGAGGAACTTGCGGCCGATGCGCCCGTCCAGGCCGATGCCGCGGCTGACGTCGTGCACGTCGGCGCCGACCTTCTCGCACAGGTCTGCCATCTCGTTGATGAAGGTGATCTTCATCGCCAGGAACGAGTTGGCGGCGTACTTGATCAGCTCCGCCGTCTCCAGCCCGGTGAACAGGATCGGGGTCTCGATCAGGTAGAGGGGGCGATACAGGCGGCGCATGACCTCCTGGGCGCGCTCGGACTCGGCGCCGATCACCACGCGGTCGGGGCGCTGGAAGTCGCCGATCGCCGAGCCCTCGCGCAGGAACTCGGGGTTGGAGGCGACGTCGAAGTCGAGCCCGGGGTTGGCGTCGCGCGCGATCTGGGCGACGCGGCGGCCGGTGCCGACGGGCACGGTGCTCTTGGTGGCGATGACGACGTAGCCGGTGGCCGCGCGCGCGACCTGCTCGACGGCGGCGTAGACGTAGGAGGTGTCGGCGTGGCCGTCGCCGCGGCGCGACGGCGTGCCGACCGCGATGAACACGACCTCCGCGCCCGCGATGCCGGCGGCGATCTCGCCGGTGAAGCCGAGGCGGCCGGCGGCGACGTTGTCGGCGACCAGCTTGTCCAGGCCCGGCTCGTAGATCGGGATGCGCCCGTTCTGCAGGGCGTCGAGCCGGCCGGGGTCGGCCTCGACCACGGTGACGGCGATGCCGAGGTTGGCGAAGCACGCGCCGGACACCAGACCGACATAGCCGCCGCCGATGACTGCGATACGCAAGAGCCGTCTCCTTGCAACCTGTGCGGGCAGGGCAGCCCGCGCGAGCAGGAAGCACAGCGCCGGCCGCGAATCCAGGCCGGCGTGGGGCCGACGTCAGGCGCCCCCTGCCCTGCCGTGCCCCGGAGCCCGCAGCCGGAACGGCGTGCCGGCGGCCGCGGCGCCCGGCGCGGGGAACCCGGCCGTGCCGGTCGTCGCGCGGGCCGGACAGGGCCCGCGCGGGGTGGCTCAGGACTGGCTTGCGGGCGAGACGACCATGCAGTTGCCGTGGCCATGGGCCAGCTTCTCGCAGGCGTGCATGGCGCCCTCGCGCGACAGGCCGGTGACGCGGGCGCGGTAGAGCGTGCCGCCGGCCTCGCGGACGCCGGCGACCGCG
>CAXSER010000212.1:0-5632 GCA_964236315.1 uncultured Acetobacteraceae bacterium
CTGCAGCGCCGCGTCGACGAGGCCCTGCACCGCGACCTCGCCCCCCTGTTCGCCGCCATCCGCGCCGCCGACGCCGACCCCGCCCTGCGCGGCCCGCTGCACCGCCTGGAGGAGTGCGGCGGCCTGGTCCCCGGCGCCACGGAGGCCGAGGTCCCCGCCGCCCTGCGCGGCCGCCTGAAGCAGCTCGGCGTGCGCGCCGGCCGCTTCGCCCTGTTCATGCCCGCCCTGCTCAAGCCCCGCCCGATGGCCCGCCGCGCCGCGCTCTGGGGCCTGCAGCACGGCCGTGCCCATCCTCCCCTGCCGGCCCCGGGCCTGGTCTCCATGCCCGCCGCCACCGCCCGCGCCGCCGAGGATCCCGAGGCCGCGTTCCTGCAGGCGATGGGCTGGGTGCCCGCCGGCCCGGTGTGGCTGCGCCTCGACGTCGCCGAGCGCGTGGCGCAGGAGCTGGCCTGGGCCACCCGGATGCGCGCCTCGGCCCTGCCCGCCGACCTCGCCTCGCGCCTCTCGGTGCGTGCCGAGCTGCTGCCGCCGGTGCTGCGCGCGCTGGGCGTACGCCTGATCCCCGGCGCCGCGGAGGGCGAGGCGTACGGCCCCCCCGTGCCGCCGATGCTGGTGACGCCGCGCAAGGCGCCGTCACCGTCTCCACCCGCCAGGCGCGTCCGCCAGGCCGACGGCCCGTTCGCGGCGCTGGCGGACTGGCAGGGCTAGGCGGCCCGCAACCGCACGGCCCGGCGCGCCCGGGCGGCGCGGTCATGGAATGAACGCTTGCCGCCGGCAGCCAGGCGCCGGATACAGGTCGCACTCATGCAGACGCAAGAACGCGAGGACGCCGCCCAGGTCGACGGCACGGGCGGCGTGCTCCGCTTCCCGCTTCCGGCTCCGCGGGCTCCGGCCCCGTCGCGTCCGGCCGCATGGCACGGCCACGCGCCGCGGCATGGCATGATGCGCCGCATCCTCGACCATCCGGCGCTGCTGCTGCCGCGCGACTTCACCCTGTTCCTGCGCAGCGCGCGCACCGACGCCGCGATCGAGCGCGCCCGCCACCTGCACGGCGCGCGCGCCGCCTTCGAGGCCGCCTACACCCGCTCGCCCGACCCGTGGGCCTCGGCCGCCCCGCGCTACCGCTACCAGGCGCGCAAGTACGAGCAGATCATGGCCCTGCTGCCCGACCGACGCTTCGGCCGCGCGCTCGACCTGGGCTGCGGCCTGGGCCTGCTGTCCCAGCACCTGGCCGGGCGCTGCGACAGCGTGCTCGGCATCGACGTCGCCGCCGCCGCCCTCGGCCACGCCAGGACGCGCGCCGCCGGCATCCCGAACCTGACCTTCGCGCAGGGCGACCTGCGCGACCTGTCGCCGGCGCTGGACGGGCGCTTCGACCTCGTGGTGCTGGCGGACACGCTGTGCTGCCTGTCCCCGCTCGGCGACGACCAGCTCAAGGCGCTGGGCACGCGGATCGCCGACCTGCTGGCGCCGGGCGGCGTGTGCCTGCTGGCCAACCACTTCTTCTTCGCGGCCGACGCAGACTCCCGGCGCTCGCGCCGCATCCACGACGCCTTCGCCTGGTCGCCCCGCTTCGACGTGCGCGGCGAGCACCGCAGGGCGTTCTTCCTGACCACGCTGCTCGAGCGCCGCTGAAGCGGCAGAAAGAAAGCGTGTTCTTTCTTGAAAGAAAGAACCAAAGAACTTTCTCCCACAAGAATCCGGAGCCACCCGCATGCCCAAAACCCAATGGGCAAAGTCTTTTTGCTTCTTTTTCTCCAGAAAAGAAGACTCTTGCTTCCTCTCTGCAACCGCCGCCTGGTCCCGCCTCTAGGGCGAGCCCTCCTCCAGCCCAAGCGTGATCGACTCCGCCAGTGCATGGGCCACGCATCGGTAGCCGAAGTCGTTCATGTGCAGCCCGTCGGAGGCGGCGAACTCCGCCATCGCGTGCCCGTCGCGCCCCCAGGCGTCCATCAGCGCGCTGCGGGCGAACAGGCCGACGCCGTGCTCCGCCGCCACCCCGGCCAGCGCCTGGTTGATCCTGTTGTTCTCCGGCGCCGCGACCATCTTCGGCGTCCGCTGGTTGTCCATCAGGATGACGTCCGCGCCGGCCGCCCGCAGCTTGGCGATGCCTGCGCCCACCAGGCGGCGGAACACCGCGGGGTCGGTGTCGCGCAGCGCCCCGTTGGCGCCGACCTGCCAGATCACCAGCTGCGGGTGCACCGCGATCACGTCGGTGTCCAGCCGCGCCAGCTCCTCGCTGGCATCCTGCCCGCCGATGCCTCGGTTGATCACCGAGAAGTCTGCGCGCGGGAAGGCGAGGTTGAGCGCGTTCTGCAGGATCGCCGGGTACGAGTGCGCGACGTCGCTCGCCAGCCACCCCTCCGTCGACGACGACCCCACCGCGACCACCACCAGCGGCTTGTTCGCCGCCAGCGTGGCTGCCGTGTGCGGCAGTGCGGGGGCCGGGAGCGGCGCAGGCGGGCACTCGGCGAGCGGTGCCACCGCGATGGTGGGCGGTGCGAGGCTTCCCGTGCCCGCGGCGCCCGACCCGGCGATCCCCGGATTGGGGGCGCTGGCGCCGGGGGGGGCGGCGCCCGTCGTCTCGCCGACCGGTGCCGCCGCCGCGAGCAGCACGGACGCCGACAGCAGGCCGATGCGCAGCCAGGCAAAAGAGGGGGCGGGACGGGGCGGCACGGGGCGGGTCATCACCGTGCAAGCCAAGCCTGCCGGCGACGAAGTGACAAGCCCGGACTTCGCAGCCCGCCGCCGACCCGCCCGCAGGGCTCCGCGCGGCCGGCCAGGCTCCTACGATGCGGTGCCGCCGACCGTGATCCCCGACATCTTCAGCGTCGGCTGCCCCACGCCCACCGGCACGCCCTGGCCGTTCTTGCCGCAGGTGCCGATGCCGTGGTCCATCGCCGGGTCGTCGCCCACCATGCTCACCTTGGTCAGCGCGTCCGCCCCGTTGCCGATCAGGGTCGCGCCCTTCACCGGCGCCGTGACCCGCCCGTCCTCGATCAAATACGCCTCCGAGGTCGCGAACACGAACTTGCCCGAGGTGATGTCCACCTGCCCCCCGGCGAAATTCACCGCATACAGCCCGCGCTTGACCGAGCGGATCATCTCCTCCGGCTTCGTGCTTCCGCCAAGCATGAAGGTGTTGGTCATGCGCGGCATCGGCGCGTGCGCGTACGACTGCCGCCGCCCGTTGCCGGTGGCGCGCACCCCCATCAGCCGCGCGTTCATCCTGTCCTGGATGTACTCCACCAGGATGCCGTCATCGATCATCACCGTGCGCCCCGACGGCGTGCCCTCGTCGTCCACGGTGATCGACCCGCGCCGGTCCGGCAGCGTGCCGTCGTCGACCACCGTGACGCCCGGCGCCGCCACCCTCTGCCCCAGCAGCCCCGCGAACGCCGACGTCTTCTTGCGGTTGAAGTCGCCCTCCAGCCCGTGCCCGACCGCCTCGTGCAGCATGATCCCCGGCCAGCCCGGGCCGAGCACGATCTCCATCTCGCCGGCCGGCGCCGGCCGGCTGTCCAGGTTCACCACGGCCTGGCGCAGCGCCTCCTGCACCGCCCCGCGCCAGGTCCCCTCGTCGAGCACGCGGCTGTAGGCGAACCGCCCCCCCGTGCCGTACGACCCCGACTCGCGCCGTCCGTCCTGCTCGACCACCACCGACACGTTGAGCCGCACCAGCGGCCGGATGTCCGCCGTCCGGCTGCCGTCGCCGCGCACGATCTGCACCGCCTGCCACTCGCCGAACATCGACGCCATGACCTGCTTCACCCGCGGGTCCAGCCCGCGCGCATAGGCGTCGATCTCGCCCAGCAGTGCCGTGCGCACCGCGAAATCCATGTCCGACAGCGGGTTGACGTCCGAGTACAGCCGCGAGTTCGTCGCCCGCGGCGGCTCCGCCTGCACCCCCGAGCGCCCGGCCCGCACGCCCGACACCGTCGCCGACGCCCGCGCCAGCGCCGCCTCGGACATCTCGCCGGAGTGCGCGAACCCCGCCTCCTCGCCGAGCACGGCGCGCAGCCCGAAGCCCTGCGTCGTGTCGAACCCCGCCGAGCGGATGCGCCCCTCCTCCAGGCTGATGTGCTCGCTCTCCCGGTACTCCAGGAACAGCTCGCCGTCCTCGGTGCCGGCCAGCGCCTCGGCGGTCATCCGCTCCGCCGCGTCACGGCCGAGCAGGGCACCGGGGCGGTCGAAGAACAGCGCGTCGGTGGCGGCGAGCGGGGTCGGGGAATCGGACATGACGGTCTCCAGAGGCAAGGACGCGATATGGGGACGGAGCGGAAGACAGGAAGCAAGGCCAGAGGCTCTGCCTCTGGACTCCGCCAAAGGCTCGCCTTTGGAAACCTGGACTTAAGCAAGGCCGGTCCAGGGCGGCTCGCCCTGGCGGGTCCCCGCCTTCAGGCAATGGGGCAGAGCCCTGGCCTTCCTACCCCTTGGCGCCGCGCAAGGCATGCACCAGCACCAAGCCTGCCGTGAGCAGCAGCGCCGCCCCCGCCTGGTGCAGCACCGCGACCGGCACCGGCACCGCCCACAGCAGCGTCGTCACGCCGAGCACGTACTGCGCCACCACCGCCGCACCGAACGCCAGCACCGCGACCCGCAGCTCCCGCGGCAGCGCGGTGCGCAGCCCCACGACCAGCGTGGTCAGCACGCACAGCGCGCTCAGCGTCGCCAGCAGCCTGTGGTCGAACTGCACCGCCGTCACGTTCTCCGTGACGTTGCGCCACGCCGGGCTGAGCGCCGCCCATCCCTCCGGCACGAGATGCCCGTCCATCAGCGGGAACGTGTTGTACGCCAGCCCCGCGTGCAGCCCCGCCGTGAACCCGCCCGCCACGATCGTGACCGCCACCAGAGACACGCTGAGCAGCGACAGCCTGCGCAGCCCGCACGCCTGCGACAGCCGCGGCGCCGCCGGCCGCAGCACCGACAGCGCGGTCCACAGGATCGCCGCGTACAGCACCAGCGCCAGCGTCAGATGCGCCACCAGCCGGTACGCCGACACCGCCACCGTGTCCGGCAGGAACCCCGACGCCACCATGAACCAGCCGACCGCGCCCTGCAGCCCGCCGAGCACGAACAGCCCTGCCAGCCTGGGCACCAGCCGCGCCCGGATCGCGCCACGCCACGCCAGGACCACCAGCGGCACCAGGAACACGATCCCGATCAGCCGCCCCCACAGCCGGTGCGACCACTCCAGCCAGAAGATGTGCTTGAACCCCGCGATCCCGAACCCCTGGTTCACCAGGCTGTACTGCGGGATCTGCTGGTACAGCGCGTACAGCCGCTCCCACTCGTGCTCGGACAGCGGCGGGATCGCGCCCGACAGCGGCGCCCACTCCATGATCGACAGCCCCGACCCGGTCAGCCGCGTCGCACCGCCCAGCACCACCATCACGAAGATCATGCCCGCGCAGGCGAACAGCCAGCCCGCCACGAGTTGTCGGTCGCGCCGCAGCCGCGCCACCTCGTGCGAGGACGGAAAGCTTGCGGGAAATTCCCTGTCGTCGAATGGCATGGGACGTGCTACCGCGCCCGCGCGTCGCGGGCAAGCACCGGCGCCATCAAGGCAGGGCAGCCAGCAAGGCCGGGCTCTGCCCGGACCCGCCAGGGCGAGCCGCCCTGGACCGGCCTC